>JBAYFA010000035.1:0-8388 GCA_041667425.1 Bacilli bacterium | reverse complement strand
GAAGATCGATTTTTGAATTAAATACTGGAATTAAATAACATTCTTCAGCGCTAATAAACGAATCACATTGTTCAATAACACGATCAATAATCACATCCGTCAATCCCATACCAAGAACTGCTTTTTCCTTTTCAAATTTAATGATTTCGCTAAATGTTTGTTCAGTCACTTCAATATAATCAAAATAATTTTCAATGTCTGTCAAGTCATCAAAGCGATATTCTGCTAAGATAATTGGAAGTTGTGCTTGATATCCTAAATAACTACCCAAATTAGTTCCATAATAATAGAATCCCTCATAACCCAGTTGATGATCCAAATAATCAAGTAATACAACTTTATCTAAGACCTGCTCTTCTGATAAATCTTCATCAGGAAATGCTTCAATAGAGGCTTTCATATCTTTTAATTCTTGAAAATATTCTGCCTCATCTTCTTCTGAAAAAGTATATGCTTCAACAACACAATCTTCCAATCCATACGTTTCGGGATGATAAAGCGTAAAATTAATATTCATCGGATCAGTACCGAGCATATCTAAAAACAATTGATCTAAAAGCACATCAAAGTCTGCAAGATCAGGATTAGTAACACGGATTTGATATGAACAAGTAATAGAAGGATCACTAATAAGAGTCGCTGTAATCACGGCCTCGCCTTTAGCAATCGATTGAACCCATCCATCTTGATCAACCGTGGCAATTGTTTCATTACTAGATGACCACGTGGCATCTGACGATAGTGTAACAAGGGTCGGTGTAATCGTATACTGAAGCAATTCTCCAAGTTTTAAATTACGACTACCACTAATTTTAACTAGACTCACTTCTAAAGTAATTTCATCATAAACCAATTCATTATCTAAGGCAGTCGCACGAATCGTAACTGTTCCTATTTTTATGCCAGTTACAAGGCCTTCTGACGTAATTGAAGCAATTTTTTTATCACTAGTAGACCACACTACTGCTTGTGATACTCCTGTGGGCTCTACCACAGCAATCATGGTGATTGTTTCTCCAACTTCAATGAAGTTATCTCCTGTTATAACAATCGATTCAGGTTGAATAGGCTCTTCAACAGTAGGAGTACATCCCACGATAACAAATAGCATAATAACCGTAATACCTATTGAAAATATTTTTTTCATTAAAAATACCTCTTTAATTCCCACTCGTGAATGAGTGTCCGATATTCATTCCATTCATGTTCTTTAGCAATCATATATTTTTGAAAAATGTGTTCTCCCAACGTCTTTCTCATTAGTTCACTTTTCTTTAATTCCTTAATTGCATCTTTTAAATTTTCCGGCAAATTCAAAATTCCATGTTGCTCTCGCTCTTCACGGGTATATTCAAAGACATTATCATACACCGGTTCAATTGGAGTCATTTTATTTTTAATTCCATCCAGCCCTGCCGCTAAAATCGCAGCAATGGCAAGATAAGGATTCGCGGAACAATCAACATTACGAATTTCTGTACGAGTAGACGCATTGCGAATGGCAGGAATTCGAATCATTGAACTCCGATTAGCATCACTCCAACAAATATAACAAGGTGCCTCATACCCTAAAACCAATCGTTTGTATGAATTAACCGTAGGATTGGTTAGAGCAGATATTTCACGAGCATGAGTCAAAATTCCTGTCATCCATTGCAAACATAACAAACTTAAATTGTTTTTAGTATTGGGATCGTAAAACAAATTGTTGCCTTCAAAATCCGTTAAAGAACAATTGGTATGCATCCCATTTCCTGCCAACCCTTCAACGGGTTTTGGCATAAATGAAGCATATAATCCGTGTTTGCGAGCAATTTGTTTAACGACCTGTTTAAAGGTTTGAACATTATCACACGTTTCAAGAGCACTGGAGAAACGAAAATTTATTTCATTTTGACCAGGACCTACTTCATGATGACTCACTTCCACATTGAACCCTAGTTTTTCAAGTTCCAAAACAATATCATGACGACAATTAGCAGATCCATCCAATGGAGCTAAATCAAAATAACTTCCTTGATCAGAAAATTCCATAATAGGATTTCCACAAGCGTCTTGTTTAAACAAATAAAATTCTGGTTCCAATCCAATATTTAAATCTTTAAACCCAAGAGTTTCCATTTCAGAAATGATTCGTTTTAAATTGATGCGAGGATCGCCTAAAAAAGGTTGGCCATTGGGAAGTTTAACATCACAAATAAAACAGGCAACACGGCCATATTCACCACTTTCAAGAGGCAAAATACGGAAGGTATCCAAATCAGGTGATAAATACATATCTGCCTCTTTGATGCGAATGAATCCTTCAATACTAGATCCATCAAACATGATTTTGTCTTCAAAGACAGTATCAAGTCTAGAAACAGGGACTTCAACACTTTTTATTGTGCCAAGCATATCCGTAAACTGTAGCTTTAAATATCGAACATTTTCTTTTTCAATGATGAATTTGATGTCTGCTTTAGTTTTCATAGTATCTCCTCAATTTCTTTTTCTTTTTTGTGTATTATAACATACCTTGATATGATAGTAAAGACTCTTTCAAATAAAAATATAGAAAACGCTTTGCGAAAGAATAATCAATATTAAATATTATTTAATCTTTTTCTTAAATGAAGATTATTTATCATTTTTTATTATAAAAAGATGCTGAAAACAGCATCTTTTTTAATTATTCTTCAGACGTTTCTGGAAGTTTTATATTGTGATATAAATCTTGTACATCATCAATCTCATCTAACATATTTTGAAGCCGTTCCAAATGCTCAATATCTTTTTCTTCTGTAAAAGTCGTATATACTTTAGGAATCCATGTAATATGGTCTTCTAAAAAATCCACTTCTGGCATAGCTTCCAATATCGCATCCCGAATTTTTGCATATTCAGTACTGGGTGCAGTCACCATAGTCAGTCCTTCTTCATAAACAATGTCATCAACATCACAATCATTGAGAATCAACAAATCTAATGTTTCTTCATCATTTAATCCTTCGTATCCGAAGACCGCCTTATTATCAAACATATATAGAACACTGCCATCTACTCCTAATTTAAAGCCACAGCGAGAAAATGCAGTTCGAATATCAGTATAAGTTCGATTGGTATTATTTGTCATACATTCAACAATAAACATTGAATTATTTGGACCAAATCCTTCATAACGAATAGAGTCATAATTTTCAGTGCTTCCACCTTGGGCTTTTTCAATTGCCCTTTTAATGACATCAGCCGAAACTTGTTCTCTTTTCGCTTTATCAATTGCTCTTTTTAAATTTAAGTTTAAGTCGGGGTCAGGAAGTCCAGATTTCGCTGCCATGTAGATCAACGTTCCATATTTTGCATTTAATTTGCTTTTTGCGGCGGCTGTTTTTGCCATTGAGGCAGCACGCACGGCATGAGCTCTTCCCATAATAAACACCTTCCCCTTCATTATTCTTAAATTATTATACCATACTCATCTTCATTTGTAAATTCTTATTTTGAAGATGATGAAATAATTGCATTATCATAAATGGCACGAACCAAACTAGATGAGGCATCATCTTGACAATATTCCCAAGCCATCAGTCCGCCTAATCCTTGATCCAGGACATATTGAGCTTTCAAAGCAATAGAGGCTGGATTATCAAAAGAAACAAATATTCCTTCCCCATATAACCAACTTGCTTTAGCCACATCATCCGTATATAGAGTATACAACGGATTGTTTAGATAATTTTCTACAATCGATGCATATCTAAAAGTTGTTTTTTCATTTCTATCTGAAGTGGCTCCTATCCCATTTGTCCCTGCTGAAGTCGTTTTAAAAACATGTCCATAAAAGGCAACTCCAATGACTATTTTTGATTTTGGCATGCCCTTACCATAATATAAATCCACTGCTTGAGAAACACTAAATGTTGAATAATTTGAAGGATACAAGTTAGTATGATGAGTGGTAACAAAAGTTGAATAATTAATCATATCATAGGTCATTAAATGAAGATAATCAATAATAGAACTAAGAGATTGAATATCATAGTATGAATTGGCTGCATAGGTTCCTGCTGCCACCGCCATACTTAAAATTAAATCAGAATCCATACTATTCATAGCAATTTTTAAATCTTGCATGAAATAAGTAAGATTAGTTCGATCATTAGGTGATGCTCCAATAAGTCCTCCTGCTGTAGAAGTAGGATATTCCCAGTCAATATCAATGCCATCAAAACGATATGTCCGAATGGTTGTCATAATCGAAGCGATAAAAGCACTTCGATTTTGAGAAGTAGAACACGCTTCACTAAAGCCATCAACTCCCCATCCTCCAATTGCTAATACCACCCGAACTCCATTTGCATGAGCTTGTCCAATAATAGTATTGAGATGCTGCAAGCCATTAATACTGACTTGATTATTTTGAATGCCACCAAATGAATAATTAATGACATCAATGCGCTCTAAATCTCCAGAACGAAATTCTGTGAAATTGGGATCAAATAAATATGTGAAAGCAACCTTTCGATTGCTTAAATCTTTTAAAGAATAAGCTTTTACCATAATGGTTTTTTGAAAAACTCCTTCATTCCTTGATAATTTAATCGTCCCACGAATCTCTACTGATTGATCAAATCGATTTTGAACGACCAATCCATTGCGATTAATGGTATTATAATTACTACTTTCCCAAGTAATAGTGGCTTCTTCAAGACGAGTTGGCAGCGTCATTTCCGTCGTGATAGTATCAGGAATAAGCTCATCAAGAGTTTGAATAATTCCACTAATAGTTTCTAATTGCCCTGGGTCATCAACAACTGTCATGACCAATTCATCTTCTAACGCCGTATTTTCAAGCACTTGTACCCCAATGGTAGTAATCCCAATGGCAAGAGGGGTTACTTTCCCATCCTCTCCAACCGTTGCAACGGTTGGATTTGATGAACTCCACACAACCTGCTGTTTTGCACTTGAAGGATTGACTAATGCCAATAATTCAAGAGGATCATCCCCGATTGACATCGTATCATCTCCTGCCAAATTCACAATCTCAACAGACGTAGGAATCGAATATTCTTGAAGTGATTGCCTTTGACACGCACTCAAGCCAATGCTTGCTATAGCAAGCAATAAAAATATAATAAATTTATTTTTCATTGCGAAATTCTATTTCCTGATAATATTTTTCTCTAAAAAAGATTTGCAAATTTTCTAAAGCAAAAAACAATTCACTTTGTTCTGTAATATCCATGTGCCCAATCACATGATCTATCATTTCTTGATGAAATTGATCATGAATCTGCTTAACTCGAATTCCATCTTGCGTTAATTTCACAAATATCTTTCGTCGATCATTATGACTTTGTTCGCGAATAACATAGCCTTTTTTAACCAACCGATTAATGGCAATAGACAGAGTCCCAATCGTAACAAGTAACCGATTAGCTACATTCGTCATCGTCGCATGATCAGTCTTTTCTATGGCCTCTAACACATGCATTTCACTCATTGATATTGGTAGTCCACGATTCTTTAAAATGATTCCTTCAATACTAACAATGTAATTAAACACATTGACTAACAGCTCATTTAATGATGTTTTTACTTTTGACATATTCATTTCCCTTTACATAAACTTTGTTACATTATACCATAAAATTCTATCTTTCCCAACTTAAAAGGCAAAAACATCACAATTGTGATGTTTTTTTATTAAAATACAAAGTTCCCATTTTTAAAAATAGTAATGGTGGTTCCATCTTTTTTGGTTCCAATAACTTCTAAATCACGACTCCCAAACATAAAATCCACATGAGTAATCGATTTGTTATAGCCAACCGCTTCTAAAGAAGCTTCATCCATATCATGTCCTCCTTGAACATTCATGGTATATGCATTACCTAATGCTAAATGACAAGAAGCATTTTCATCAAATAATGTGTTATAAAATAAAATGTTGGTTTGACTAATAGGGGAATCAAAGGAAATTAAGGCCACTTCTCCCAGTCGTGAACTACCTTCATCAAGTTCTAATAAACTCTTTAATGCATCTTTTTCACTTTTTGCATCATATCCTATTACTTTTCCGTCTTTAAAATCTAAATAAAAATCTTCAATCAGTTTTCCTTGATAATTTAAAGGTTTAGTAGAAACAACCCGACCATCCACTTTGTATTTATGAGGCATGGTAAACGTTTCTTCCGTGGGAATATTGGGAGCAAACTCAACCCCATTTTGACCCAATTCTGCTCCACCTGCCCAAACATGATGTTCAACTAAATGAACCGTCAAATCAGTTCCCAGTTGATTAACAAAATGTAGCGATTCGAATTGATATTGATTGAATAAAGCATTATGATTAGCAAGTGTTTTAATATGTTGTTCCCATTCATGAACAGGATTATTATCATCACGTACCCGAGATGCTTCTAAAATTTTATCAAGCAATTGATTAAAAGCCTCTTTAGCAGTCAGTTCGGGGAAAACTTTAGTCGCCCAAGCCATGGTTGGATACGCCACAACACACCATTGAGACCCATTACCCATCATGTGTTTGCGATAAAATCCAATTTTTTCATTAGCAACAATCGATGATAATTGCATTTTTTTAGGATCAACATCTTTAAGTAATCCTGGGGTAGGAGCAGAAATTGAAATAACTGCCGCTTTTTCATCAACAACATAATGAAATAATTGAGTGACATGATCAGGAAATGCTTTAATTTCCTCTTCTTTTACATACGTGTAATAAGTTTTATTGATGAGATCATCATTCCAGCGAACCATCACGTTTTTAGCTCCAGCCTTATAGCCTTCTTCTACCAAAATCCTTGTAAAAGGGGCACAATCAACAGGAGAATTTATAACCAAGAGTTGCTCTGGTTGAACGTTTACTCCAACTTTCACAATCAGTTGGGCATATTTTTGTAATTTTTTTAGATTCATAATACATTTCCTTTCTTTCTAGAAACACGAAGCGCTTCAATTTTTTCATGGAGAATCGTATGGAGTTCATTAGCACGATCACGGAATATTCTTGCAATATCTTCACGACTATGCCCTTCTTGTAATAGGCGTTTCAAAAAACATGGTTTATCAATAATAAAGGCATTTTCTTTCTTATTATAATATACTGAGTATACAGGAATATCCGTTTGATTTTTTTGATTAAATTGTTCCGCCAACAAGACAAACCCTGGATAATAATGAGTCAATATCTCATGGTATCCTTTAGATGAGTCTTCTGGGAAAACCAATACTGAATAATCATTTTTTAAATGATTAATACTGGTTTTTACAGTTGAAACTAATCTTCCATCTTCATAGGAAGGAATAACCTGCATCGATCGATAAGCCAACCCTGATACGAGTCCCAACAAACTCGCCAATATAAAAGATTTGAATTTTTTATATCCAAGTTTTTGTTGATAAAAAGTGTAGAATAAATAAGTCCACCGTTGACGATACCCAAAACACATATGATAAATTCCCCAAGGTCTAAATAACTTAGGAAAATAAATAGATAGGGTGAATGGTCCACTCGCTGCACTGTGATTAGATACAAAAATAGCTTGATTAGCAATTTCTTCATTCAAATTAATAATCTCGGGTTTCTTTTTAAAAACTTTAAAAACCGAACTAAGAACAGCATAAACTTTTCCTCTTTTAAACATTGATAACTCCTGACGGGGATGGAAGTGGATGTGTGACATGATATTTCTGAATAGCTTTTTTTATCATGATTGTTATACTTAATATCAAATAAGCCACTAACATAAATCCCAAAATATAGGTAATGATAAAAACAACATAACCAAATTTTTCCTGAATCACAGATAAAACCGGCAAATGGCACACATTATATGGGCTAATGAAAAAGAGATTAAGTCCCTTATTGACAAATATAAGATTCATTATTTGAGCGATAGCCACTATAATCATAAAGACAACTCCGCTACCAATAATCCCTTTTAAACTGGGAATTGAGCGATTTGATGCAATGACATAAATACCCAAAACCACCATCCCTCCATGGTGAACCATGGTTTGAATATTAATACCCAAAGTTGATACAAACACATCATTTGGATAAACCATCACAGCCAATCCTGCAAATAAACAAAAAGTTCCCAAAAAAGAATATAGAGCATTTTGTACCTTCCCCGCTTTCACTAAACCTGCTAATAGCCCAACATACATGGGAACTGAACAAAATTGAAACGGAAAGACATACCACCGATAGGTCCACGTTCCACCATTATAAGAAAAGATTAGTTGCTTATAAATTTCAAATCCAATTAAAACGCCAACAAATAATAACATAATGTGGCGGTTTCCACGATCAGTAAATTTTCTAAATCGAATACTGAAAAATATTGATAAAAGTAAAGTAATTAAAACCGCCCCCAAGTG
>JBAYFA010000034.1:0-8489 GCA_041667425.1 Bacilli bacterium | reverse complement strand
TTATTCTGCTCTCGGAATTGTTGCTCCTTTATCAAAAGAAAGTTTGAGGCAGTATACAGACGATGGCTTTGATCTTAAAAAAGAAGCCGAGTTCCGTCGTCAACATGTTGATTTTATTCCTACTACTCCTTATGAGGCTCAGGTGGATCGATTATTTGGAGGATTGTGTGTTGATATTGCTTTTTCTCGACACGTTGGAAAAATTGATTCGGTTTATACCCCACTGGGGATGATGTATTATCAATTTGGGAAAGATTTAACCAATGTAAATGCAGTAATTGGAACGGGTGGCGTTGTCATTCATGATGAAAATCCCACTGATATTCTTAATAAAGTGTGCCTAAGTAGTGATAAACCCCTGGAATTACGTCCTAAGAAGCCACAAATGCTTCTTGATAAAAAATACATTTTATCGGCAATGGGACTCTTGTCAATTGATGAACCCATCGTTGCTCTTCAATTGATGAAAGAAAATATAGTGAAGATATAGAGGAATTATGGAATTAAAAAACAAAAAATGGACTTTAGAAGAATTCTTTACCGTTCGTAAAGAAGTATTAGCAAGTTGGCCTACGGGCAATAGTCATTTGCTGGATTTGGATGTGGCTATTCAAAACTTAAAAGCGGTTCCTAATCATAAAAATTTTGCTTTAAAATTAATAGAAGCCAAAAAACAAGGTCGAACGTTGATTCAACCACGAGCAGGTGTTTGTCGGATTAATGAACACATTGAGTTGTTGCAATTTTTAGAAGAAGCAGGAGCAGATTTTTTACCAAGTACCATTGATAGTTACACTCGTCAAAATCGATATAGTGAAGCTCAAAAAGGAATGGAAGAAAGTCTCAGATTAGACCGAAACATGCTTAATGGGTTTCCCGTTGTTAATTATGGAGTAGAAGGATGTCGTCAAGTATACGATTCTGTTAATGTTCCTCTTCAAGCTCGCCATGGAACCCCTGATGCGCGATTGCTCGCTGAAATTATTCATGCTGCTGGGTGGACCTCCAATGAAGGAGGAGCTATTTCCTATAATATTCCATATGCTAAAAACGTATCGATTGCGGATACCATTCGCTATTGGCAATACTGTGACCGGTTGGTTGGGTATTACGAAGATCATGATGTTCATATTAATCGTGAACCATTTGGACCTTTAACAGGTACGTTGGTTCCGCCTGCTATATCAAATAGTATTTCGATTATTGAAGCCCTATTGGCTGCAGAGCAAGGTGTCAAAAATATTACTGTGGGTTATGGAATGGGTGGAAACGTTATTCAAGATGTGGCTGCAATTCGAACTCTTCAAAAACAAACAGATGAATACTTGCATCGATATGGATATGATGATGTCATCGTGACGACCGTCTTCCATCAATGGATGGGGGGATTTCCTGCTGATGAGGATAAAGCCATGGGTCTTATTTCAATGAGTTCTATGGTTGCGGCCTTGAGTAAAGCAACGAAAATGATTACTAAAACACCTTATGAATCGATTGGTATTCCAACTAAGGAAGCCAATGCTCGAGGAATAATCGCATCGAAGTTGGTCGTTACCTTGTTAAAAGATCAACAATATCCTGATTCTGCTAGCCTTGAGGCTGAAGAAGATCAAATTACTCGAGAAGTTAAGAGCTTACTGGATAGTGTATATGCTGTGGGGGAAGGCGATTTAGCGGTTGGAACCGTCAAAGCGTTTGAACAAGGACTTATTGATGTTCCTTTTGCTCCAAGCAAATACAATTTTGGAAAAATGTTGCCTGCCCGTGATAACGACGGTCACATTCGTATTCTTGAATTTGGAAACTTAGGATTTACTGACGACATTAAGCAATTTCATCGTCAAAAATTACAAGAAAGAGCACAAGCGGAAGGTCGAGAGGTTTCATTTAATATGACGATTGATGATATTTATGCTGTTAGTCAAGGAAAACTCATTGGACGCCCCCAATTGAAAGGATAATTAAAAATTATATGAAAATTATTAATGTTTTATATACTAAATCATCTACTGGTTTTTATTTTGATGATCAACAAGCCATTAAAGCTGGAGCTAAACATGATGGACTTCTTTATGTCGGAGAAACCATGACTCCAGGATTTACTCGGATTCGTCAATCAGGAGAAGCGGTTTCCGTTCAACTTGTTTTAGAAAATGGAATGGTAGCAATTGGTGATTGTGCCGCTGTTCAGTATAGTGGCGCCGGAGGACGAGATCCTTTATTCTTAGCTGATGAGGCTATTGTCTTTTTAGAAAAACATATCAGTCCTTTATTAATTGGGGAAGAAGTGACTTTATTTAAACCACTTGCCTTAAAGTATGATCATTTATTGGTTGATGGCAAACGTCTCCATACGGCTATTCGCTATGGATTGACTCAAGCCATTCTTGATGCGGTTGCAAAAGTGCATCAATTAACAAGAGCTGAAGTGATTCGTAAAGAATATAACATTACTGATACGGTTTATGAGGCCATTCCTGTCTTTACGCAATCGGGAGATGATCGTTATATCAATGCTGATAAAATGATTTTAAAAGAAGCGGATGTTCTTCCTCATGCGTTAATCAATAACGTCAAAGATAAATTAGGAATGCATGGTGAACTCTTATTGGGATATGTAAAATGGCTACGGGATCGGATTTTGTCTATTCGCAATCGTGATGATTATTATCCTGTTTTTCATATTGATACGTATGGAACCATTGGGCTTGCTTTTAACTATGATGTAGAAGCCATGCTTCAATATATGAAAACTTTATATGAAGCGGCTAAACCTTTTAAACTTCGGATTGAAGGACCTGTTGATGCTGGTAATCAACAAGATACATTAAAATATTTAGTTCTCTTGACAAAAGGATTAGATGATTATCAAGTTCCTGTTGAAATTGTTGCAGATGAATGGTGTAATACCTTAGAAGATATTAAATTGTTTGCTGATGAACGCGGTGGACATATGATTCAAGTCAAAACTCCTGATTTAGGGGGTGTCAATAATACGGCGGAAGCGCTCCTTTATTGTAAAGAAAAAGGAATTGGTGCTTATTGTGGTGGCACATGCAATGAAACTAATGTATCTGCAGAGTGTACAACTAATATTGCCATTGCTTGTCAAGCTGATCAATGCCTTGCCAAACCGGGGATGGGTTGTGATGAAGGCTTTATGATTGTTAAAAACGAAATGAATCGAGTGGTTGCTTTAGCTAATTCACGCAAACACTAGTGAAAGGAGGCCGTTTATGCGGAGAAGTTTACTATTTATTCCATCGAATAATCCAGCCATGATGCAAAATGCATCTTTATTTCAAGCAGATAGTATTATTTTTGATTTAGAAGATGCGGTTGCATTGAAAGATAAAGATAGCGCTCGAATCTTACTCAATCATTTTATTAAACAAGAAAAACTAAATTGTGAAATGATCGTTCGCATTAACGGATTAGATACCAACGACGCATTAAAAGATTTAGATTCGGTGGTACTTAATGGAGTTGATACCATCATGCTTCCCAAAGCCGATGTCGCTTCGCTAAGACAATTAGATAGTATATTAACGCAATATGAACTAACACGACATCTTTCTCAACCTATTAAAGTCATTCCTATTATTGAACTGGCAATGTCCTTACTGGATGTTAGAGCCATTGCTTCTTCACCACGAGTAGATGGACTATTACTAGGAGCTGAGGATTTTACTAAAGATATTGAAGTTGAACGGAGCAAAGGAGGACTTGAAATTCAATTTGCTCGTAATCAAGTTGCTGTGACGGCCAAGGCATATAAAATTGATGCCATTGATACTCCATTTACCGATACCAATGATGAAAATGGATTAAAAATGGATTGTCAGCTTGCCTTACAACTGGCAATGAATGCTAAAGCATGCATTCATCCTAATCAAGTCTCGATGGTCAATGTGATGTTTTCTCCAAGCAAAGCCTCAATTCAATGGGCGAAGCGCGTCGTCGAAGCCGCTAATACGGCAACAGAGGGTGCTTTTAGTTTGGATGGGAAAATGATTGATAAACCAATTATTGAACGAAGTGAAAAGATTCTTGCAAAAGCGAGGAAATTTGACTTATGAGTAAAAATGGTCTAAATCGCTTCGTTCCTGATGCATATCGTTCTTATCTTAATAGTTCAGATTAACATAATCATCCGATTCAAATAATTCCGGAAGTGATTTCTAATAATCAGGAAAAAATGATGAAAACTATATCGGATGTTTTTGATGCTATTCCCATTCGAGATGGAATGACGTTGTCATTTCATCATCATTTGCGAAATGGGGATGATGTTTTTAACATGGTTTTAGATGAAATTAAACATCGACAATTAAAAAATATGATTTTAGCCCCCAGTGCTATTTTTCCTCATAATGATCGATTGTGTGAATTAATTGAACAACAAAATGTTGTTCAGATTTTCACAAATTATTTAAATGGAGCGGTTAGTCAAACCATTAACGAAGGAAAATTACGCGATTACCTCATTATGGAAACTCATGGTGGACGAGCACGAAGTATTGAAACTGGAGAACTTGCTATTGATGTGTGTTTTGCAGCAGCTCCTTGTGCGGATCGCAATGGGAATGCCAATGGCATCGATGGACCGAGTGCTTGTGGGTCTTTGGGGTACATTATTCCTGATATTAAACACGCGAAAGTTAAAGTTCTGGTGACCGACCATTTGGTTCCTGAGGTGAAGCGATGTGAAATAGAAGGAAAATATGTTGATTATATTGTGACTGTTCCTCGAATTGGTGATCAAGTAGGAATTGTATCTGGGACTACTAAAATTACAAAAGACCCCATCGGATTAAAAATAGCTCGTGATACAGCGATTTTATTACAAGAAGCGGGATATTTGAAAGATGGGTTTTCAATGCAAACTGGAGCGGGAGGCATATCTCTTGCTGTGACTGATGAGGTCCGAAAAATTATGGAACGTGAGCACATTAAGGCTTCTTTTGCCTCAGGTGGGATTACCGCTTATTTTGTAAATTTATTAGAAAAAAAGATGATTGAAACCTTATATGATGTGCAATGCTTTGATTTAGAAGCTGTTCGCAGTTATCGAGAGAATCCTCAACATATTGGAATGTCATCATCTCAATATGCAAATCCATATCATCCCGAAGTAGTGGTAGATCGTCTTGATTTTGTCATTTTAGGGGCTACTGAAATTGATGTTGATTTCAATGTCAATGTGACAACGTCTTCAACTGGCAAAATTATGGGAGGATCAGGAGGGCATGCAGACGCAGCCCATGGAGCTCATCTTACCATTATTACAACGAACTTGTTGAAATCACGTCTTCCTATTATTAAAGAAAAGGTCACTACCATTACCACTCCTGGGGAAGATGTTGATGTTTTAGTTACTGAATGGGGAATTGCGATCAATCCAAAACGAGTTGATCTCATGACAAAATTACAAAACGCTCCCCTAAAAATTGTACCTATTGAAAAATTACTTACAATGGCTCATCAAATGGCCGGAGCCCCAGCAACTCTCAATCACAAAGATAAAGTGATTGGAGTAGTGAAGTATCGTGACGGATCGATTATCGATACGTTGTATCAGTGGTAAAAATTATGAATGAAGATGCCGTCCTACTGGCTCGTGAAGAGCGATTATCTTATATTCAATCAAAACTTCGTCCAAACGAAGCTGTCATTTGTATCAAGGCGAATATCCCTGGAGAGTTCAAAAATTATAAAGAAGCGTACACCTTAATAAAAATTTTTGAAATTGAGTGCATTCATCATTTTTCAATCTTGTCTAAGGATTTTTTTGAAAGTGCCGATGGATCATATATGATCATTACCATTCCTTTTGTTGAACACATCAAAAAAATGCTTGTGAATATTGAAACAAAGCATCCTCTTGGACGAATGATTGACCTTGATTATTTTGTTAGTAATGAAAAAAGTGTTTCTCGACAAGATTTGGGACTTCCCCCCCGGAAGTGCTATTTGTGCAACAAAGATGCTGCTATTTGTATTCGTGAAAAGACGCATTCTGATAAACGTATCTTTACTTATATTCAAACGCAAGTCTATTCCTATGTTCAAGATATTATTGAACGGATGGTCATTCAAAGTATTAAAACCGAATTAGATTTAGAAGATAAATTTGGCTTGGTAACCCCATCTAGTAATGGGTCCCATTCTGATATGGATTATATGCTTATGATGCGCTCAGCCAAGGCTCTTTTATTTAGTTTCACGCAAATGTTTTGGATAGGCTATGACGGAACGTCCCTTGATACGGTTTATGTACAAGGAAAAAAGCAAGGAATATCAGCTGAGAAATTAATGTTTGATGTGACCAATGATATCAATACATATAAAGGATTAATCTTTATATTGGGATTGGTCTTAATGAGTGCGGGGTATGCATTGGGTCATCAGCAAACTATGAATGATATCTATGAGAATATTAGGATCATGTCTAGACACGTATTCTCAGAACCTAACTATCATACGTTTGGTGAGCAGGCTTACCAAGAGTTTCGAATTGGTGGAGCTCGTCAAGAGGCGTTTCTAGGGTTTCCAACGGTTCGTCATGCGACCGAGATTCTTCTTGAAACATCCCAAATAACTGATGAAATATTACATATGACCTTGATTGACATTATTCGATTAACGGATGATACCGTTTTGTTGAAGCGAGCCGGATCGTTGGAAGAATACCATCGCTTTAAAGCATTGATTACTAGTATTACTACTTATGAATTAAAGACCATCAAAGAAGTGACAGAAGCGTGTATTCGAGGACATATTAGTTGCGGTGGAGCAGCAGATATCCTTATTACAGCGCTCTTCTTAACGGCTTTTAGTCGTGAATTTTTAAATATGTAAATTTAAAACCTATATATATGGAGGAAAAAATATGATTATAGGAATCCCTAAAGAAATTATGCATGGTGAAAAACGCGTATCAGCTATTCCTGATACTGTGAAAAAAATGGTTGCTGATGGAGCAACGGTGCTTGTTGAAAAATCAGCTGGTGAAGGGTCTTTTTATCACGATGATCAATATGCTGAAGCAGGAGCTTACTTAATTGATGGTCCTGAATCCATTTTTGAAAAAGCAGATGTTATTCTTAAAGTCAAAGAGCCCCAGTTCAATCATGATTTAAACAAACATGAAGTGGATATGTTGCATCAAGGTCAAACGCTTATTACCTTTATTCATCCTGCTTCTCCTGTAAACCATTTGATGGTTAACAAAATGGCTGAAAATGGAATTATTGGCTTAACGCTTGATGGTGTTCCTCGAATTAGTCGTGCACAAAGCATGGATGCTTTGTCATCTATGAGTAGTTGTGCTGGATATAAAGGTATGATTATGGGTGCAGATGATATCGCAAAATTTATGCCAATGATTGGCAGTGCTGTTGGTATGATTAAACCTGCTACTGTCTTAGTTGTTGGAACGGGTGTTGCAGGATTAAGAGCGGTTGCGACGGCTAAAGGACTTGGAGCACAAGTTTATGCTGCAGATATTCGACCTGAGGCAAATGAACAAGCAAAGAGTTTGGGAGCGAAAATTGTTGAAACAAGTGTTCCTGCTGATATCGCTGTCTCTGCTGATGGCAAACATGCCAATGCTCTTCCTGAAAAATGGTTGGCTATTGAAAGAGCAAATTTAAGTCAAATCGTTGCAAAAGCCGATATTATTTTCTTATCAGCGCTTGTACAAGGTAAAGTTGCCCCTATTTTATTAACAGAAGAAATGGTCAAATCAATGCAACCAGGAAGTTGTATTGTTGATATTTCAATTGATCAAGGTGGAAACTGTGCAATTACAACTCCTGGAGAACGAGAAGTAAAACACAATGTTGTCATTGAAGGAATTAAAAACATTCCTGGAATGTTACCAACCTCTTCAACATGGATGTTTGCTCATAATATTTATAATTTATTGAAGTATTTAACAAAAGATGGAGCCATTTATCTTGACTTAAAAGATGAGGTCACCTCATCTATCTTAGTCACCATGGACGGGAAGGTTGTCCATAGCGGAACTTTAGAAGCCATGGGTCTTATTTAATTACAAAAGGGGGATGTTATGGAAATTATCTTAGTGTCAATTTTTGTAGTAGCAACGATCATTGGATACTTTTTAATCAACAATGTTCCAAGCTTATTACATACACCCTTGATGTCGGGTATGAATGCT
The DNA here is from genome assembly GCA_041667425.1 of Bacilli bacterium. GTDB lineage: Bacteria > Bacillota_I > Bacilli_A > ML615J-28 > CAG-698 > JAQVOS01. The sequence continues at coordinate 304 of JBAYFA010000034.1, read as the reverse complement.
TTATCGGGAGTCTCTGTTTTAGGTGCATTGATTGCAACGGCAGAAGCTATGGAAAAAGGGTATGTCGTCTTAGGAGGAATATTTGGTTCAATTGCCATTATTCTTGCTATGATTAATGTAGTAGGTGGGTTTGCTGTCACTGATCGGATGTTAAAAATGTTTGTGCATAAGGGGGAAAAACATGATTAATGTTATCTTTCTTACAAGCATCATTACTCAAGAAATTTATTATCTTGTTTGTGGAGTATTAGCTGTGCTAGTTCTTGCGGGTATTTTCTTTATGAGTAAAGTCAAAACAGCGGTT
>JBAYFA010000033.1:0-8543 GCA_041667425.1 Bacilli bacterium | reverse complement strand
AAATTAAAACTATATTGTAAAAAATACTTAGTATATTTATACTATCTATTTTAGGTAATGTATGGGAACAGTATTACTAATTATAACCTTCGAAGATATAGCACATATAATTTAGTATGGTTTTTAATTGATGATTTGCTGAAGTTGTGATATATAGAAAAAATCAGCATAACAATAAATGGCTGTATCTATTAAGTTCAATAATGAATGCAGTTGTTTTTGAATATGCACTTACATCTATACATATATCTCTATTTAATAATGTTAGATTAATTTCAAAGAATAAGTATAATACTTATGTGAACATGGGGTACGAACTTTTAAAGAGGGGTACGAATTGTATTAAAATAGTCGCCCTTACACATTATAGAATAATAGGTTTGATACAATATGTACTTCTCAAGTGAAAGTAGATAGGGATCATCCTCAATGAAAACCCAGTGCAGATTAAAACTGAGCTATGCTTTTATATTTTAAACGTCCAATCTTTTAACAACTTCATTATATTATTTTCCAATATAATATTGAGGTGTAGAATATAAAACACTCGTTTGTGATTCCATTTACTTTATCAAGGGCATTTCATGTATTGATTACAATAATGATCAATAGAAAAGAGTCGGTGGAAATAAAGACACTAATTGATCCTTACGTTAATTGATTGAAACCTTATCTAATAATATAACAAGGAGATAATAATAACATGTTAACAAAAGTTGCAAAAATAATCCGAATTATTTCGATTCCCCCCATTCTTGTGGGGATCCTTTTATTATCGCTGTATTTCACACAAAGTAGAATTTTCTCTAACATTAGTGAACTATTACTATCTTTTCTTTTTCTAATGGTGATTCCATTTTTTGCTTATCCTATTTCATATTTGAGTCCTTCAATTAAGGTGAAAGGTAGAGACGGTCAGCGTAAACTTGCCTTTATTGGAAGCTTAATGGGCTATTTTGGAGCATTAATTTATGGGATGATTACCTCGGTTAGTGAAGGCCTTCTATTTATTTATCTAACCTATCTATTTTCCGTCATTCTTCTCACCATTTTCAATAAGATTATAAGAGTAAGAGCTAGTGGTCATGCTTGTAGTATAACAGGACCTTTAATTTTGATGATTTACTTCATCGGTTGGAAATGTCTTATTCCTTGTGTTTTATTTTTTAATTTGATTATTTGGGCCTCATTATATATCAAAAGACATACGCCCAAAGAATTATTCTTTGGGGCATTATGTGCTAGTTTAGCTTTCTTAGTAAATTGGGCTATTTATCTTTTTTAAAAATTATCTTGTCAGATTAAAATGATTGTGTTATGATTTCACTATCGAAAGAGAAGGTGAAATTAATAATGGAATATGTAATTGAAACATTAAAACCACAAAGTATTGCATTTATGAGGCGAATTGGCCCATATGGACGTGAAAATTATGAATTAATGAAAAAACTAAAGGATTGGGCGAATCAGAATAATCTTTTACAAGAGGGTATTATCTATGGGATTGCCCATGATGGATCGATGACGCCTCCTGAGAAACGTCGTTATGATGTCGGAATTGTGATTGATGATTTATCAAGATTATCACCAGAGGTAGAACTGGGTGCAATTCTTCCGGGTCGATATGCCGTATTTATGATTTCTCATACTCAAGAAGCTGTTTCATCATTTTGGTCGACAGTTTTTCAAGAACTGCCAGTGAATAATCTAACATTTGATTACACTAAACCTATTCTAGAGCGATATAAAGCAAAACTTGTAGAGTTGGGACTATGCGAAATGTGTGTTCCAATTCGATAAGGATGACTTGAAAGTATAAAGGGACTTCGTCAATAGAAGTTTATTTTCTTTGTCTTGAAAAGGATCTTTAATAGAAACCACCAAATTATGTAATTAGTACATCATTAAAAAAATATAGTTAATCTTTTTGACTTCTTATCATCAATAGAGTATAATATTGCCTAGATGGAGTCATAGCTCAATGGGAGAGCACTTGCTTGACGTGTAAGGGGTTGTGGGTTCGAGCCCCTCTGACTCCACCATTTTTTAGATTAATGCCCTAATATCAATGGTATTAGGGTTTTTTATTGAATTATTTATTGAACTTATGGTATAATATCGGTACAAGACGATTTCGGGACGTGGCGCAGTTTGGTAGCGCGTTTGGATGGGGTCCAAAAGGTCGCAAGTTCAAATCTTGTCGTCCCGACCATTTAAAAAGAAAAACTGACACTTAAAGTGTCAGTTTTTTAGCGAGTTTTAATGGATGAATAATAGGATCATCCATTTGAGAAATGAGAATAGATATAATGACCATGACTAAAGGCTTGTACCAAGCATTGTCGAACAATCCATGAATGAGCATGGCTACAACACTCATCAATACCATTAAGTGATAGGGGCTTTTTTTCAAAGAAGTTATGATTAAACTCACTAAATAGAATCCAAAGGCAAGAGCTCCAATGATACCTGTGGTTGCAAGCGTATGAATTAAAAAATTATGGTAATGAGCAGAATAAAAACTAATATTAGGGACAGCAGTATTAGAACCTCGCCCCACAAGTGGAAATTCTAAAAAAACTTGCCATCCTCTTTTATATATTTCTAGACGAGATGGATCATTAAACCATCCTCTTGCATCCATTGCTTCTAAATATTGGATGATACCAATACTGACTTTATCGATACGGGTAATACCCCAAGCGATGATGCCGATGAAAAGGATAGATAAGCATAAATCAACTATTAATTTTTTGTGATTACGGGTATATTTCCATGTGATTAAAAAAGTGGGAATGCTAATAAGGGCAAGTGATACATAGGCTCCTTTAGAAAGGGTTAAGAAGAGAATAATCACTTCTCCAATCACTCCTAATAAAATATAATTGTGTTTTTGATAAGTTATGTATAAACCAAGATTAAGCGGAATTAAGAGTAGGCACATCATTGCGATTCCATTGGATTGAGCCCAACTAAAATCAATATCTTTTCCAATAATTTGGCCATTATAAGTTAAAATATAAAAAATAAATTGTAAGGTAATGGCAATTCCTAAAACAAAGGCATTCTTCATGAGTGTGATATCTCCTCTTGTTTTAGAAGTGGATCGCAAATACCAAAAAATCAGAAAATATCCAAAGAACATAAAGGCTCCCATGAGAGCTCCAAAAAATTCATCTTTTGGGGTATTGATAAGTGAGAGTGCGTTAGCAAATACCATTGCAAGGAGAGAATAAAATAGAAGGCCACGAATGTGATGGGTGCTTTTAATGATATCATATAATAAGAAAGGGAACACAATCGTGATGGAGATAAAGAAAATTAAAGCATTGGTATTGAAATCCTCATTTCGAGGAATGATAATCGCACTAAAGATTAAAGTTGCAATGTGATAACGATCTGCTTGAAAAACAATGATGATGATGGCTAGTAAGGCACAGTAGGCCATGCTTAATAGGGGTATATTTTGAGTCCAGCTAATGAGCGCAATCAAGTAGGTGAGTGCGATAAAGTAATGAGAGCCAATAAACTGTTGGATATATTGTTTGAATGTTCGTGTGGAGGATTTGTATTTTTGATAAAAACCGATGGCCATTGTGAGGAGGAGGGTAATGGCAATTGCCATGAGCGATATTATCATTCCTAGCTGTAGTCCGGGAGTTTCATATTCAAAACGAATATTATGATCTCCGGCTTCTAGAAAAATCCCCATATAACCAACGTTTGTATGAATAATATTTACTTCAATGTCCCCAGAATACGCCCTAAATCCATCATGATAAGGAAGACTAATAAAGAGCAAACCAGCGGTATCTAAATGAAGAGTTCCACTAAATCCGCGTGAATTAAAAGTAAGGTTTTGTAGATGATCGGTTGCAAGAGTATTGACGAGCGATTCATAATGATCCATGGGATTGAGATATACTTGAAAATGATCAAATTCATACGTTCCTTTAGGAAACGTCATGGTGATGATGACTTCATTTGCTTGGGTATATCCTAAATTGACGAGATGATTTGGATTATCAAAATCAAAATTGGTTCCTTTTCCATAGGTTGCTTCAACCATCATTGAATTCATTGTTTCATAACGAAGTGTAAACTCTTTTTCAGGAGTGAGGGAACGACAGTTTTCTAAATATATGAATACTTCATGATTGGTTGCTCCCGTAATGGAAAAAGTAAGGGTTGCATCATTTTTATTCGCCATGATGCGACTTGATTGTAAATCAACTCCATCTTGATTTAGAATCGTCATAACAGGTTCAAGAATAGAAGGAGTGATGGGGTGGGTTGGAAGAGCTAATTCATCTTCGACCAAGGCTGCCTTTAAAAGAAGTTGTTCCCGTTCGAGAGGATGAAGATTGTTTAGTTGATCGAAACTCACGACTTCATGATAGACAAATCCAAACGGGATAAAGAAATCATTGCGATAGATGGTAGCAGTTTCTAAAACAACTTCTTCATCTTCCCGTTCTAAATATCCGATATCAACAAAATTATAGCGATCGGGAATTGATTTTTGAACTTGGGTGGTACCAATTGCTGTAAATCCATAGGGGACAGGAGTTTTTTCAGAATCACGAATAATTATGTATTTTACATGATTGATTTCCATTAACGCACTGCGATTATTAAATCCATTGTAACCAGCAGTTGAATTGAGATTAACGACATCATAGTAGGAAATTACTTGATTGACATACCCACTTCCCATGGTATTGTAGCTATAGGTGCTATTATATCCACTAACGAGATTATCGTTGGCAAGGAAATTAGTGCCAAGTGCGTATACTTTTTGTTCTACCCGATAATATGTAGTATCTTGATTAATCAAGGTATAAGTTTGAGCGTCTTCATAGGCAGATAACCCACTACTAGCAGTCATTGTAAAGAAGTAAATTGAGGCAATTATTACTATTACTGTAAAGGATGTGACAAGGGTTAAGCGAACGAGTTTTATGCGTGTGAAATGTTTGATGAGTCCCATTCCCACTGGTTTTTTAAAAATCAGTCGATAAAGAAAGAGTACCAAGCCCATTGATAAGGGAATAGTAATGATTGTGATGAATAGATGATTGAGAAGACTTGCTACAAATATGAGTGTGCAACCGCCAATGAGAGATAAGATCAATAAAATGATTTGGGTTGATTTGATAATAGCTTTTGAAGAGATTAGTTCGGGTTCATCAAGCGTTTTTCCGAGGATTATGGCCGCAGGTAAGATCATTAGAAATGTCCATCGATTATTAACATAAGAAAATAGGTTAAACATAAATCCGAAGATGGATATAAGCATCATCGCTGATAAAACTAAAAAGAGAATGCTTTCCCACGTTTTTGGTCGTATCCATATATAGGCAATGATGATAAAAAGTACGACTATATTGCCAATGGCAGATGTATAATGAGCCCCAATTATAGGAATCAAGTAGGAAGATAAGAAAGTGATGTAATCTAAGGCATTATAGAATATCAGTCCTTTTCCTGCCATTCGACCAGATTGGAGTGTTGCAATGAATTGTGGAAATAAGATAAAGCTAGCACATAATGCTCCAATTAAGTACATTAGGTTAATATATATAAAATGCGAGGTAATTTTTTTCCAAGACCATTCTTTTTTCAAAAGAAAAAGGCGAATTATAACGAACAGTTCAAATCCAACACAAATAAACATAAAAAAATAAAACTGAGTAATGAGTGCCAAGAAACTGGCAATAATGAGTAGTATTGGATTTTTATGTTGGAAAATACGTTCTGAACCGATGATGATGAGTGGAAATAAAAGAGGGCCATTCACAAACATGGGATGACGCAAAGCTGAATAGATGACGGTTACGTTGAATACATAGAAGATGGCTGTTGTTAGAAGGGATAGAGGGTTGTTAATATGAAAAGTTTTAGCACACCACATGATGGTAAGTCCACACAGATAGAGTCGCAGAACTGCGATGATGTAATAAGTCTGCTCAATTGCTTGATTGGGAATTAAATAGGCGATAAAAGTCAAAGGATCAAAAAGAGAGTAGTAAGCGTAACTGGTAATAAAATCTCCACCCAATCCCAAGTCATATCGAAACCATTCAAACCCTAAGCCATTGATGGCATCTTTAATATGAAATGTAAAATCACGCATAAAAATGAGATGCTGTTTGAATCCGTCTGTGAAGAGACCAAAACCAAAAAAAGTATTGGATCTAATCTGGGCAGGGATCGTTGCGATTAGAAAAAACGCAAAAAAGAGAAGTGTATAAGATAAAAATGGTTTTCCAAATAATTTTTTCATGTCATCATCCTTATAATATATTCTATTCTATCACAAAAGGATTCTGAGTTCAATTACAACTTTACTTTTCCCGGTTTTTGTGATATAATTTTGAAGTATTATTACTTCTAAAGGAGTTTATTAACATGAAAAAAATCACCCTCATTATTCCCTGCTATAATGAAGAAGAAATGATTGATATCTTTTATTCAGAGATTCAACAATATTTAAATCCAAATTACGATTGGTGGATGGTCTTTATTGATGATGGATCAAAAGACAAGACGCTTGACAAAATGCGATTACTTGCCAACCTGGATCATCAAGTAAAATATCTTTCTTTTTCACGTAATTTTGGTAAAGAGAGTGCTATGTTAGCGGGGTTAGAACTTGCAAAACGTCTTAATTCTGATGCTGCCATTATTATTGATGCGGATTTACAACATCCTCCGATGCTTATTGCTGATATGCTTACTTATTATGAACAAGGGTATAAACATATTTATGCTCGGCAACGAAGTCGGAAGAATGCATCTTTTTTAAAAACTTTATTTGCTAGAACTTTTTATCGGCTGTATGCTTTTTTAACAGGATTTAAAGACATGCAAAATGGGGCGGTTGACTTTTGTTTAATTGATCGGGATGCCATTGATGCTTTCTTGTCTATCAAAGATTACACGCGTTTCACTAAAGGAATTTTCTCATTTGTTGGGTTTGAAAAGAAATGCTTAGATTTTGATTGTCCTCCACGTGTGGCAGGGACTACTAAATGGTCTTTTATTAAATTGTGGCGATATGCCATTTTAGGCATAAAACAATTTAGTCGTATTTATGTGTTGATTCCATCTCTTGTTAGCATCCTAATTTTCCTTGTATTAGTTGTTGATGTTCTCATGGGGTTTCTACACCAAAATTTCAATTTTTTAGCTCTTCGAATCGATATATTTAGTTTTCTTATTGTTGTTACTGTTCGCTATTTAATGATTTTACTATACGATGTTCGAGATCAAGGTCTCCATCGCCCTATTTACATTAAGAAAGAGACCAATATTGATGATGAACTTCATTCATAAAATGTTTAAAACCTTCTTTTCAAAAGCGTTTATTGTTTTTTGTATTGTTGGAGTCTTAAATACGTTAGTCCATTTAGGGGCATATAATGCTGTGCTTGTCATACCGGGCTTTCCTCAAGGAGTTTTAGTGGTAATTGGTAATACACTGGCTTTTATTTTAGCATCCTTATTTTCTTATTGGGCGAATGCTACCTTTACATATCGACAAAAAGTAGGAAAAGTATCGTTTGCTTTATCAGTGGCTACTTTTATTGCCCGACTCGTATTAAGTGATATTCTTATTTGGATATTTAATTGGATCATTGTAAAAGAAGGATGGGATTTCTTGTTGCCATGGGCTCCTATTCCAGCAACGATGATTTTAATTCCTCTTCAATTTCTCGTCTTTAATCGCATTTTTAAAGCGAATGCCACTCCTTTAAATACTACACCAAACACTCAAAAATAATTGAGTGTTTTTTTGATAAATATTTTTAAAGTGACAGAATGTTGTGTTTTATGGTAAAATAAGACTAGGTATGATTAAAGGAGTTTTTTATGCGCTTTACTTATGTTTTATTTATTGCTTTTTTTGGAATGTTACTGACTGGATGCACTCCTCAATTTTCTAATTTAACTTTCATCATCGATGAAGAAATTTATGAAACTGTTCAAGTTCAAAAAGGAATGTTTGAATTGGATACTTATTCCATTCCTCTTGCTCCTGAAGGCTATGAGTTTGATGGGTGGTATCGCGAGCCGACTTATCAAGAAAAAGTTATCGCTTTAACAATTGAAGAAGATGAGAATCTTTATGGACGATTTGTCCTTTTAGTAGTCGTAAATCCTTTAGAAGAGTTGACTCTATCTGCGGTTGCAACCGCAGATATCGAGTTACCAACTATGGTTGGTGATTTTCCACTTGTGTGGGAAAGCAGTGATGAAGATATTTTTTCTCATCAAGGAGAGTATCGAAATACTTCTTTAGAAGATTGTTCGATTACGATGCGAGCATTGATTCCAGATACGTCCTATGCCAAAGAGTTTACAATCGTTGTTAGTGCTTATCCAATCGCGACGATTGTTCAAACGATTTTTGATGGAATTAGTTTTCCTCTTATTAGTGAAAACGTGATGTTACCGACTCAATTTGAAGATATCACGGCATCATGGTCATCTTCTCGTCCTGATATTATATCTTCCTCAGGAGTATTTTTTCCCACTTT
>JBAYFA010000032.1:0-8574 GCA_041667425.1 Bacilli bacterium | reverse complement strand
TAATTCCTTAAAGGTATCCACTTTGATTCCTTCTTGCGTTTCTATCACGGGTTTGTATTCAATAAACCACAAAAAATCGCCAATATAATATGAGTTTTCTTTTAAAGAATTTAAGAAATTAACAGAATCTACAAAATGTGAAAAGAATTGAAGAGCAGCATTGATGGTTGAGGCAAATACACTAATTAACATGCCTTCAAAAAACAATTGATATGTTAAATAGGCATACGTTGCCCCTTGTTCAATCAGCCCTTTAGAAAAGTTATTAATCGAGCGAAGTGCGACGACTGTTCGATGCGTTTTCGCATATTTTTTATTAATAATATCCGCACTTTCTCGATATCGTTTAATTAATAATTCGCTAATCGGAGTCGTCTTAATTTCTCCTGCAAATTTTTGACGATAAAATGTGCGATTAATGTAGTTATACATCCGACGATCAGTTTCTGTTTCTTTACTCCACAAATACCATTTCTTATTAATTGTACTAACAATAAACAAATTGATTATTGATGAGACTAAAATAATAACAATAAGGATGGGGTCTGTCACGATAATCAACGTTCCAATCGCTAATGTTGAAGCAATAGAAGTTGAAAACTTCACCAATTCTTCAAATACCCGAATGCCTCGAAAAACACTTTCTCTTAAAGCCCGAGAATAATTATCATAAAACTCAGGATTATCAAATGATTCCATATCAATATATTTCACTTTTTGAAAAATAAAATTTTGCATTTTTTTCACAAATACCGCTCGATATCGTGGACTAATATAGGCATTATAAAGCGTGCGAATAAATATAGTAATAGCCACCACTAATAAATACCACAATAATGAGATAAATAACAACTGAATGTCTTCACCATTCATTACGGATTCAATCGCTCGTTTAATAATGAGAATTTTACTCACCGACAACACAACAGATGCAGCAATATGAAAAATGGAAGCAATTACATAAAGAGGACAAAAACGGAAGACATAATCTAAAACTTGTTTAATATTTTTAATACTTTTCATCGATGTCCTCCAAGTATTTACTAGCCTGTGAGACAAACATGTCCTTATATTTACCACCCAAAGCGATCAGTTCATCGTGTCTTCCGTGCTCGATAATCTGACCTTCTTCAAACAAATAAATATGATCAGCATTGACCGTCGTTGTTAATCGATGAGATATAAATATAATCGTACGATCTCGCCCTAAAGAAAGCATATTTTGATATACTTGAGCCTCAGCAAGAGGATCAAGAGCACTACTCGGTTCATCTAAAATAAAGAGTTGGTAATTTTGGGCATATCCCCTCGCAATCGCTAATCGTTGCATTTGTCCACCTGAAAAAATGGCTCCTGTGTGATTAAATTCTCGCGTAACTTGCGTATGAATCCCTTCAGGTAATTGATTTACATACTTATCAAGTCCACTAAATGCCAGTGCACGTTGAATTAAATCAATATCTTCATCACTTTCTGGTTTTCGAAATATAACATTTTCAGCAATTGAAACAGCATACACTTCCACGTTTTGGAAAACTGCGCCTACTTGCGACCGCAAAGAAGCCGCATTGGTTTCTTTATAATTTTGACCATTAATAAAAACGTCGCCTTCGTTGACATCATATAGACGCAACAACAACTTCACCAAAGTCGTTTTTCCAGCTCCATTAGAACCAACAATAGCAATCTTTTCCCCTTTTTTAATGTTCATATCAATATTTTTTAAAACAGGATGAATGCCATCATAAGCAAAAGTTGCATTTTTAACAACCAACTCTTGAAATGAAGTTAACAGTGGCTCAAAGGCAATTCCCTCAATTTTTGACTTCATCTGCAATACTTCATAAGGAATCCGACACTCAACTGAATTATTTTGTAAATCTCCAATGGAGGATACGAAAGCCGAAACAAGCGTTGATAAAGTCGTAGCGGCAACCGTTAAAGCAGCAAATGAAGCATTACTAATATTATCAATTGTCACAAACGCAAGAACACCCAATGTAATCGGATAAATAGAGGTAATCAGTAAATCCCCAATATAGTGAAGAATGGCTTTTTTCTTAGTAATATCATCAATGACATCAATAATAGCATCACTGGCCTTTAAATTATTCTCTAGTAAAATTCCTTCAATTTCCGTGGTTTTTAAATCAGCCATCGCATCCTTTATAAAGAAAGTTCGATTAATATAGCCTCTTGCCCGATAAAAAGGTCGTTGACGATTTAGGGTTTCATGATTCATTTTCCCGATTTTTATTCGCATTATCATATAAATGGCACCGATGATAACCGCATAGACCACAGCTAAATAATGCATTGAAAAAATCACAATAAAGACACTAATACTTTGAACAACAATACGAGCTACCGTGTTAAGACCCATCGCACTTTGATAAATGTATTGAGTTCCATCTTCAAGAGCACGAGTATAGTCATTTAAGAAGTTGGGACTTTCGTGAAAATCATAATCTACTGAATCTAATTTCTTAAAGAACATAATTGATAAATCTGCTTTAAAATTTCTTTCAACATAGGCATTATAATAAGTAATAATAATATCCAAAAAATTGCACGCCACATAAATAAGACCCATGATTAAAATAACAATCATAGCTTCTTTATACGTACTTCCATCTATACTCGTTTCCTCAAATAGTCCCACCAATTGATTAATGATTTGAATGGGAATAAGGGTTGTAATGGTGGCAACCATGATACTCAAAAGTTGAATTAAGATATCATATGGATATTTACTAATTAATAATTTATAAGACTTTAATGCATTTTTCACTCTTTTATAACTCCTAAACTTATAATAAATAATTATATCACATAAAATGCGTGTTTGCAAATCATAAAAACAGAATATATTTGCTAATATTTTGGCAGATTTAATGATTCCATTAACAAAAAAAAGGTGAAGTCTCACCCTAATAAAAATAAATAATAAATAATAACGATCAATAAACTCGGAATCAAATTGGCAATTTTTAACTTTTCTCCCTGCAAAAAATTAAGACCAATACATGCAATAATCGTATAGCCTACGGCATTAAACGAATTCATAAATTCTAGACTAATAAAATCACCCAGTGCCCATGACAATAATACAATACTGCCTTGATACAAAAACACAACAATACTTGAAAATACCACACCAATTCCTAACGTCGATGCTAAAATCATCGCCGTTATTCCATCAATCGCTGCTTTTAAATACAAAATGCTATGATCTCCACTTGCAGCATTCACACTGCCAATAATGGCCATCGCTCCAATACAAAAAATAATAGAAGCAGTAATAAATCCCTTTGAAAAAGCCCCTCTGTTTATCTTCTTTTCAATTCGTTTTCCAACATTTAAGAGATGATCATCTAGCCTCATCCATTCTCCCAAAAAAGCGCCTACAACCATGGCAACTAAAAGAAGCAGTTCCCCATGAGACGTGATCGTTCCAGCCTCAATAGTTATCATTGATTTAATAACGCCAATGAGTCCAAAGATTAAGACAACAATCCCCACAACCTTTAGAACAGATTCAAGAATTTCTTTCCGAAAAATTTTTCGACATAATATCCCTGCAAATCCACCAACTATAATCGCACTAACATTAACTAAATTTCCTAACATCTAATCGCCTCACTCTATTCAATACTTTGATATTTAAAAATCAAACAAATATAAACTTATTTTCGATATCGAAAAATACATTATCTTATGACACAATTCCCTCAAACTCTAACTTAAAAAAGCAATTGCTATTCATGGTATCCATAATCATCCTCACTAAAAAACCATCAATGATTATTTGTTATTTCAACAAAATCAATTAGGTCATAACGCCACCCATGAACATATCTTTTTAATCATCAAACAATATCAAGGCTTACACCGCCTCATCAACACATCCATTTAAAAATTTTAGCAAAATTGTCTTCTAACAGATGACCCTTTTTTTAAAATAAATGATGTTTGCTAGAGCGGTTGATTCCATAATAAATAACTCTATTTTGAATATTATAACGTATCTGCCTTTATTTCACAATATTTTTTGATATTATTAAATTTAATCTGTCTTATCCGTTATATAAAAAAGCCTAGTTAGTGAAATGTCCCCTATAAAATAGACACTTTAAAAAGTGCTAAACTACTTTATAGGGGACATTTTATTGTCTCACTAGACTCTTTATTTATTTTCTACCAATTTTTTTACTTTCTTTTTCAGTTCAGTCCGCGGAACCAGAATTATCCGTCCACAACCGCAACACTCTAACTTATAGTCAACTCCTGTTTTTAATACTTTCCAATTTTTAGATCCACAGGGATGAGTTTTTTTAAATTCAAGTACATCATCAATTTGATAAATATTAGCGTTCATGATGAACAACCATTTCATCTTTTGCTAGATGATATCCTTTACTATTGATTAATTCAAGCACTCTTTTCTTGATGGCTCTTTCCACTTCTAAGTGTTGCTCACATAAAGTTTTTGCTGAAATTGATAATTCTATTCCTTCTTTTGTCAGATTGGTTAGTCCAATAACATTGGGCCCTTCAACAATTTGAGGAAACGAATCGACAAGTGATGGTAATTTTTCTTGTAAGAGGGCGATGATTTCATCGATTGGTGCTTGATGATCTACCCAAATACTGCAAGTTGCCAATGAATAATGACGAGAAAAGTTAATCAATTCACTCACTTCTCCGTGTGCAAAAATTTTAAGTTCTCCTCGCGAATTCAAAACATGAGTTGAACGAGTTTTAATCGCAACCACTTTTCCTTTAAAACCTTTGATTTCAACAATATCATCCACCTCATAATAATTTCCAAAAATAATGACAATGCCTGATAAAATATCATGGATTAACTTATGACTAGACAGTCCAATAATAATAGCAATGATAGCAAGACCCCATAACAAGGCCTCAATATTCAACCCCCATACCTCTAACATCGCCAATATTGCAATTAAAATAACCAAATAAGTAATAATTCTTTTTAGTAAAAGGGCAACTGATGAGGCTCTTTTATTAACTACTTTTTGACGCGCTTGTCGTGTAAGAAAATAAATAAACATCAACACAATCATGGTAACAACAATCACAATGATACTAATAATAATTGAACTTTGATACTCATTAATAAATTGTGTAAGCCATTCAAACATATTGATTCCTCCTACTTATTTTGATGGTGACTGATTAGCAATAATTTCTTGCGCTAATTCCCGATATTCTTTACTACCTCGAGAATTATAAGCAAACTTTAAAACACTTTTGCCATACATTGGAGCTTCTTGCAAATGACTAGAGCGATTAATAATCGTTTTAAAAGTTTTTTCAGGAAATAATTCATGCACTTTATCAACAATTTTATATCCCAACACATTGCGATTATCGAGCTTAGTTAATAAAATTCCTTCTACAGTTAAACTCCCTTTCGTGCGCTTTTTTTCAGTTTGAATTTGATTAATTTTATGAATCATTTGTCCCAACGCATCATAACCTAAAAAATCACATTCTACTGGAATAATCACCGAATCGCTTGCAAATAATGCATTATCAACAATCACTCCCAATGAAGGAGGACAATCTAATAATATATAATCATACTCATCTTTGACGACCGCTAACTTTTGAGCTAAAATCAATGATTTATTCTTTTCATTAGCTAAATTAGCCTCCATTTTTGATAAATGGATAGACGCCGGAATGATATGCAAATTACGATCAATAGTCTCATAAATCGCATCTTCAATATCAACTTCACTGGCTAATAATTCATAAGAAGTCGCTTCAACCAGTTCTCTTGATAATCCCAATCCAATAGTCGCATTTGCCTGCTCATCTAAATCAATGAGTAATATGGTTTTATTTTCATTAGCAAGTGCTGCTCCCAAATTAATGGCCGTCGTGGTCTTTCCAACTCCACCCTTTTGATTGGCAATAGCAATGGTTTTCCCCATATGAATTCCCTCCAATATTTATAATGGTTTCTTTTTAATGACTGCAAATGTCCGTGGATAAGTAATCAACGTCGGAGCGTTTTTACGAATCATAATGAGCGTTCTTGTTCCCATTTGTTCACTTAATTCATACGGAACAATGGCCTCCACACTTGCATACAATTTATTAAAAGCATTCGTTGCCTTTTTTAAATCGTCTTGATAATCTGGTCCTTTCATAGCAATCAAATGCCCACCCACTTTTAATAGCGGAATACACAATTCTACTAACAGTGATAAAGATCCCACGGCCCGTGAACTAGCGATATCAAATTGCTCACGCAACTGACATAAATTTTCTGCTCGGTCATTTACTATTATAACATCTTTTAATCCACATTTCAAAACCAATTGATTTAAAAACACACATTTCTTTGTGGTGGGTTCTACAAGAGTTAGTTTTAAAGATGGATACTTCATTTTCAATGGAATTCCAGGAAACCCGGCTCCGCTTCCGATATCAATCATCGATTCAATAGATGAAAAATCAATGACTTTAGCAACCGCTAAAGAATCTTCGAAATGTTTGATATAAACCTCACGCTCGGCAGTAATGGAAGTTAAATTATACTTCTTGTTTTCTTCAACAAGAAATTCATAATATGTTTTAAACAAATCCATGTTTTTTCACGCTCTCCAAATAAACTAACAATATGAAAATATCACTGGGATTAACTCCACTAATACGAGACGCTTGACCAATGGTATGCGGACGCACTTTGTTGAGTTTGTCTTTAGCTTCCTTCGCAATATTTAAAATATTGTCATAATTTAACGTTTCCGGGATTAATTTTGACTCCATAATAGCCGCTGTTTGGGCAACTTTTAATTCCTTTTGAATATATCCTTCGTATTTAATCGCAATCAATATTTCTTCTTGAATGCCCTCACTAACGTCAAAAGAGACTCCACTAATCGCACTAATATCATCAAAAGTCATATCAGGACGACGCAACAATTCATAAGCACTCATTTTTTCACGAATAATTGATTTTTCATGTTGTTCTAAATAGCCATTTACTACTTCTTTAGGAGTGATTTTCAATTCTTTTAATCCCTCAATGGTTGCTTGTTTAATAGCAATTTTTGATAAATAACGCTCATATCTTTCCTCAGAAATCAGACCCATCTCATGGCCAATGGAAAGCAAACGTTCTTCAGCATTATCATGACGAAGAAGTAAGCGAAATTCTGCTCTCGATGTCAGCATCCGATAGGGATCTTTCACCCCTTTAGTAATGAGATCATCAATTAAAACGCCAATATAGGCTTGATCTCGCTTTAATACCAAACTCGATAACCCCGACAATTTTCTAGCAGCATTAATCCCCGCAACCAATCCTTGACAAGCGGCCTCTTCATACCCACTAGTTCCGTTGACTTGTCCAGCAAAAAACAATCCATCAATTTTTTTGGATTCTAGCGTGTTCTTTAATTCCAAGGGATTGATCGCATCATATTCAATCGCATACGCATACTTAGAAATGATCGCATCTTCTAAGCCGGGAATCGTTTTAATCATCACCTCTTGAATATCATGAGGAAGGCTTGTTGAAAAACCTTGAATATACATATCAGTTAATTCCATACTTTCCGGTTCTACAAAAATTTGATGACGTTCCTTATCAGCAAACCGGGTAATTTTATCTTCAATAGACGGACAATAACGAGGACCTACCCCCGTAACAAGGCCAGAATACATACTTGACTTGTGAATGTTTTCTTTAATAATTTGATGCGTTTTTAAAGTAGTATAGGTTAAGTAACAAGGAACATGACGTTCAAAAGGGATGACCTCAGTCGTCTCTTCAGAAAATCGCCAAGGAGTTTTATCTCCTTCTTGAATTGTCATTCGATCAAAATGAATTGAATCTCGTACCACTCGCGGAGGAGTTCCTGTTTTAAGACGAATAAGTTCTAATCCAAGTTCTCTTAAAGATGTACTGAGTTTGGTCGTAGTGACCTCATTATCAGGACCGGATGGATAAGCATAATCTCCACACAATATTTGACTTGATAAAAATGTCCCTGTCGCTACAATAATACAACGAGTCGTAATCAATTGCCCATTATTTAAACGAATACCTACCACACGATGGTCTGCTATCACCAATTCTTCGACTAACCCTTCACGAACCTCTAAATTAGGCGCATTTAATACAACCTGCCTCATCGTACGTGAATAAGTTACTTTATCTGATTGACATCGAAGGGCCCGAACGGCGGGTCCTTTGGATCCATTTAACATCTTAATTTGCAAAAGAGTTTGGTCGGTTACTTTGGCCATCTCTCCCCCTAATGCATCGATTTCCCGAACGATGACCCCCTTGGCTGGTCCTCCAATCGATGGATTACAAGGAAGACTTGCAATGTAGTTGATGGACCCTACCATCATCAGCGTTTTATAGTGTAGTCGACTGCTGGCAAGGGCTGCTTCTACTCCAGCATGCCCTCCACCAATAACGACGATATCATAGTTCATATAATCACCTGTTTCTTTGCTTATTTTACCACATCCATTGTCATTTGTCATTGGTTCCTCTATTATTTTTATTCGACAACAAAATTT
>JBAYFA010000031.1:0-8611 GCA_041667425.1 Bacilli bacterium | reverse complement strand
TTTGTCAGTACATCCATTGATTTGAATAAGCCAATGACGTTTGAGGAAATTCTTATTCATGTAAAACATGACATGGCTGAAGAATTACAACGAGATAAATTACAAGCCCATTTGACGAATAATGTGCGAGCTGAAAAAAATATATTTTTAAGAATAGCTCCTCGATTCTTAAAGGAATGGGTTTTAAAAGTTGCTTATTTACTTTTGGGCGATCGGATCCATTCAATATCATTTTCTAATCTAGGTATTGTACAGGTACCGAATGAAATGAAAAGTTATATTGAACGTTTTAGTTTTACTCCTGGTGGAGGGCGCACATCCCCTTTGAATCTAGGTGTTATTACTTATGAAAACGTGGTGACAATTACATTTTCTACCGCACTCGTCAATCGTGATCTTGAAAGAGATTTCTTTTCAATGCTCACTAAACAAGGAGTCCATGTGATCATTGATCACAATGACTTGGAGGTATAATATGAGAAAATGTCCTAAATGTCTTGTAGAAGTCAAAACCAATCGAAAAACGTGTCCTTTGTGTGGACAAATGTTAGAAGGAGAGGGATCTAACACTCCTACCTTCCCACCGTATCAGCCCCAAAGTAAACAAATTAATTTATTTTTACGAATTACTTTTTTTATTACTGTTGTAACTGGAATTGCGAGTATCATTGTGAACGCTCTTACCTATCAAGGAGTTCTTTGGGCAGGATATATTATGTTGGGGTTAGTATACATGTGGATTATTATTAAATCGACTATTATTGCTGATCGAAATGTGGCAAAGAAGTTATTCGTTCAAATGATTGCCTTATCAATCCTTGTTATTGCTGTTGAAAAGTTGTCTGGCAGTAGTGGATGGGCTCTTGATTATGTTGTTCCGTTGATATGTGAATTCTCAATCATTGCTATTATTATTCTAATTGTAAGTAAGAAGATGCGATTTAATGATTATTTACTATATTTATTAACGACGATTCTTATTAGTTTTGTTCCAATTATTTTATATTGGACCAATATTGTTGAGGTGTTATGGCCCAGTGTTTCCTCAGCGGGGATTGGGCTAGTTACCATTTTAGGCATGATTATTTTTGCTGATACAGCAACAAAAGATGAGTTGAAAAAAAGATTTCATTTCTAAGCAAGGACGTCCTTGCTTTTTTTATTTGAGGGACTAATGCAAAATATATATAAAAAGTCTAGCAATAATATTTGAAGTATAGTATAATATACTTAATATGAAATCGTTTACTAGAAAGCAAGGAGGAAAATAAATGAAAGAATATCATGCGAAATCGATTCGTAATGTTGCAATCATGGGACATTTGGGAAGTGGAAAAACGTCGCTTTCTGAATCATTACTGTATATCAGTGGTGCAATTGAGAAGAAAGGTGAAATTGAAAGAAAGAATACGGTAGGAGACTACTCTTATGAAGAACAAACTCGTCAAACCACTTTATCTGCAAGTCTGATTCCGGTGGAATGGGAAGACCATAAAATTAATTTTTTAGATACTCCAGGATCTGAAGAATTTATCGGTGAAGTAGAAAACATTTTATCCGTAGTAAAAGGAGCAGTCTTAGTGGTTGATGCTTCTAAAGGTGTTGAAGTTGGTACTGAACGTTGTTGGGAAGAAATTCGTAAACGCAACATTCCAACTATTATTTTGATTAATAAGATGGATAAAGAAAATATTAAATTTGAACCCGTTTTGAATTCTATTCGTGAAAAACTAGGGAAGCGCGCAGTACCTTTCTGCTGGCCGCTAGGTCATAGTGATTCTTTTGATGGATTTGCAAATGTGGTGACTAAGAAAGCACATATCTATACGGATGGAAAAATGGTTGAAGAAAGCATTTTTCCTGATAAGATGGATAAAATTGAAGAATTATATACCGAAATTAGTGAAGCTGTTGCTGAAACTAGCGAAGAGTTGTTGGAAAAGTATTTTTCTGAAGGGGCTTTATCGGAAGAAGATATCAAAGATGGATTACGTATTGGAACCCTTGCGGGTGATATTTTCCCTGTATTAGTGTCATCTGCTATAAAGAATATTGGAATATCTACTCTTTTAAATATGGTATTGGATTATATGCCATCTCCTGTAGATTTGAAACCAAAGTCAGGGAAAGATTTAAAGGGAAATGATATTGTTCGGGCTTCTAGTGACGATGCTCCATTTTCAGCACAAGTTTTTAAAACCACGATTGACCCCTTTGTTGGATCTATTAACATGGTGAAAATTTATTCTGGAACCATCAAAACTGGGCAAGAAATCATGTTAACTAATAAAGAACAAATATTAAAAACCAATCAATTATTTACGCTCATGGGAAAAACGCAAATTCCCCTGGATTCAGCAAATGCTGGTGACATTATAGCGGTTGCAAAAATGCAGGATTTATATACATCTTGTACCATTAGTGATAAAAAAGACCCCATTATTTTTGATAAAGTTGATCATCCCACACCAACTATTTATGTAGCTATTCATCCTAAAAACAAACAAGATGAAGAAAAAATTTCTGTTGCTTTACAAAAGCTTCAATTAGAAGATGAAACTTTTGAAATTAAACGGAACCCTGAAACGTCTCAACAATTAGTGGGGGGACAAGGGATTGCTCATATTGGGTATATAATGGAAAAATTGAAAAACACATTCAAAGTTGATGTTGATATGACAGAACCAAAAGTTGTTTATCGTGAAACTATTAAAGCCAAAGGAGAAGCTCAAGGTCGACATAAGAAGCAATCTGGCGGAGCTGGACAATTTGGAGACGTTTGGATTCGCTTTGAACCTTGTAAAGAAGATTTTATTTTCTCTGAAGAAGTGTTTGGTGGGTCTGTTCCTAGAAACTATTTTCCAGCCGTTGAAAAAGGATTGATTAAAGTTTTAGAACATGGACCACTTGCTGGATTCCCAGTTATTGGTGTGAAGGCAACTCTTTTTGATGGAAGTTATCATCCTGTAGATTCTAATGAAATTTCCTTTGTGTTGGCGGCAGGGTTGGCTTTTAAAGCGGCAATCGATAAGATTAAACCCACCATCTTGGAACCTATTATGACTCTCAATATCGTTGTAAAATCCGAATATTTGGGATCGGTTATGGGAGATATGAATAAAAGAAGAGGTCGTATTTTAGGAACAGAAGATTTACCAGGTGGAAAAACAAAAGTGATTGCGGAAGTGCCAGAAAGTGAAATTACAAAATACACTACTGAACTAAAGGCCATGACTCAAGCAAGTGGACGGTTTGCTCGTGAATTCAACCGGTATGAAGAAGTTCCTGAAAATCTCATCAAAAAAATAATAGAGGAATATAAGGATCAACAAGACTAATAGTTATTAATTCCCATCCAAAGGAATCATCCCTTTGGATGGGATTTCTTTATATTGAAGAATAACTAAAAACGTGATATAATCACTATATGGAAATAAAACATATCGTTAAACAAATGAGTATAACTGTGCGTGATTTTTTAGAAACAGAAGGATATTCTCGAAATTTTCGAAAAAATGTACGTCTTCAAGATATCGTGTTCGTAAATGGTCGTCCAGTTCGCAATCATGAGATTCTTCATCAAGGAGATGAAGTAATCATCATTCCTCAAGAAACCTTAAATCCGGTATTTTTGAGTAATATTCGACCTTTAGAGGTTATATACGAAGATGAATATTTACTTATCATTAATAAGCCAAGTGGATTTTCAACACAACCTTCTTTGAAACATCCTACTGATAATATGATTAGTATGATTACATCATATTACCATCAGCATCATATTTCATCTAATATTCACGTTTTAACTCGACTGGATTACCGGACTACTGGAATGATGATTGTTGCTAAAAGTGGTGTTATTCATCAAAAAATGATGATGCAACATGTTACAAAAAAATACTTGTGCTGGATTTTAGGAACACTTGATCCTGAAGAAGGTATTATTTGTCTTCCAATTCACTATATTAAATCACATGATATTAGGAGATGGGTTGACCCGGATGGGCAACGAGCTCTTACAAAATATAAAACACTTGAAACCCAACCATTAAAAAGTCTTTTAGAAATTGAATTGCTAACAGGAAGAACCCATCAAATTCGTGTTCATATGGCTCATTTAGGGCATCCTGTTATCGGTGATAATCTGTATGATAATCAAGAAGGAGATTTGTTGTTACACTGTTATCAACTTACTTTTATTCATCCCATAACCAATTTAGAAATTAACCTCACTAATTATCCGGAATGGGTTGTTGAAAATAAGACTAAAAATGAAAATATTAACGGAAATAATCATTAAACAATAATAATTGATAAAGGTTCAAGTAGGAGATTAAATGATTATATAAGGACTTATTTACTATCGAAAACGAAGGATGCATAAACTCATCTTTCTTTTTTTGAAAATGTTTACATAATTTTAAAATTATGATATACTATACACAAATACATGAGGAGGATCTATGAAACTAAATGTTAAGAAAATCATTTATGTTGGTTTAGCTTTTTTAATTATTTCTATGTTTTGGCAAGTGTATGACAATGTTATTGCAAAAATCGTTATTCATTCCTTTGGACTCGCACATGGTCCATCTGGTATTGTTCTTGCTCTTGACAATGCTTTAGCTCTGGTTTTGCTTCCTTTGTTTGGTCGAATATCTGATAATACTAAGACCAAATATGGCCGCAGAACTCCTTTTATTGTAGTGGGGGTAATTTTATCTGCTCTCCTATTTATTGGTGTTGGCCTGACTCATGCTGCTCAAGTTCGCATGATTGAAAATGCTGGGATTGAAGAAGTGATTGAAGTTCATGATGCTGATGAATTGATTGGATATGAGTATGATGGAGTCAGTTATTCCGTTGATCAATATGAAGATGCATTGGAAATTAGAAGAATTGATGTTTGGGAAATTTCTCAAACCAATACGATTTACTTATTTGTATTTATTGCTATTCTATTTGCTGTATTAGTTATTATGGCAACTTATCGAACCCCTGCGGTTGCACTGATGCCAGATGTCACGGCTAAACCCTTGCGTAGTAAGGCTAATGCTATTATTAATTTAATGGGAGCTGCTGGTGGTGTGACTGCTATTATCTTTTTAGCCATTGTTAACATGATTAAAGGTCAAGTCGGATTATCTGAAAACAGCAGTTATATCATTGAATTTACGGTTCTTGCTATTTTTATGATTGGGCTTCTTATGATTTTCATTTGGAAAGTGAAGGAACCAAAACTCGTCGAAGAAAATCAAGAACTTATCCAGCAATATGGAGTTGAACAAGTAGAAACTATTCAAGAATCAACTGCTTCTGAGATGTCTCCGGCAGTTCGAAAAAGTTTTTATTTAATTCTCGCATCTATTGTATTTTGGTTTATGGCTTATAATGCAGCGACTTCTAAATTTTCTGTTTATGCTGGAGATGTGTTGCAAATGGGTTATTTTCTACCTTTATTAGTTGCTCAAGCAGCGGCAATTCTTGTATTTGTTCCTATTGGAATAATTGCTAGTAAAGTGGGTAGAAAGCGTACTATTTTAGTAGGTATTATAATTCTTGCATGTGCTTTCACATTGGGAGCATTTGCTAATCACAACACGACATTCTTGATTTATGTCACAATGGCTATGGCAGGGGTTGGATGGGCAACCATCAATGTTAATTCTTATCCAATGGTTGTTGAGATGAGCAAAGGTGCCAATATTGGAAAATATACAGGTTATTATTATTCGGCATCGATGCTTGCGCAAATTATTACCCCAATTTTATCGGGTTATTTGATGCAAATATGGTCAACACGTTTATTATTCCCTTATAGTGTTGTATTTTGTATCTTTGCCTTTACAACGATGTTACTTGTGAAACATGGGGATTCAAAACCTATTCCTATCCAAGATAAATTAGAAGCATTTGAAGCGATGGAAGACTAATGAAGGAGGTCTGGCTATGATTGATCTTAACAACCAAATATTAAAGCTTAGTTATGATGAAGCAGAACAAGAAATAGCCCAATTGATTCGTTTTGGTTATAAAGCCATTATTCTAACTAGCCCGATGTTAAACGAAGATGTTAATGATTTAGATGAAATCATATCTAAGTTTAATCGGTTGAAGGTGTGTTTTAAACAAATCAAATTTTTCTTTGGATCCGAAATTAATTTTCATTATTCTATGATTCATCGGTTATCACAAGGAGATGTGTTGTCTCTTAATCAAAGTGAGTATGTTTTTGTACATTTACCAAACGATAAAAAACCCGAACAATTGAATCAATTGATTCAATTTTGGAGTGATAAGAAAATAATATTGAGTTGTATCGATGAATATAAATATTTCAGTGTTAACGATTTGATTGATTTGAAGCAAAAAGGAGTTTTGTTTTTTGCTAATATTAACAATGTTCATTCAGCAAAGCTTAAAAAATTATTGAAGAAAAAGCTCATAGATTTTTTAGGTACTTATCAAGATGTTAAGGATTATCGGACCGCCTCATTCTTTAAAAAACTAGATCGGGCTTACTTTAATGAGATTGTTCAAGATAATTATCAGAAAATTATTCAAATTGACTTGTAAAGATTTTTCATTTGGTGTATAATTAAGATAATATAAATGGAGGAAAAAATGAAAAAAGCAATTATTACGTTTATGTGTTTACTATTAGCATTTGTTGCTGTTGGTTGTACGAAAACACCACCTGAAGAAACAACGACAACTTTAGATTTTTTAAACTATGTTACGGCGACTGTTGATGAATACTTAGAAAGCGAATCTGGAAACATCAGCATCGAAATGGAAAAAGAAACATCAACTTCATTGGAATATATTTACAATTTTGATGGTTCATCTCTTGATGAATTGTTATGTGTATTGGAAAGTGGAGATTCTATGATGGCTGCTTATGTGAAAGATGAAGTAGCATATGTCAATGTAAATGGTCAAAAAAATCAAGCCCCATTAACAGAGGATGAAGAAGAAACAATTTTAGATAACTATGGACTAGAGGCGATGACAGCAAGTATTTTTGCAACATTCGATAAAAGTTTATTTAGCGCTTTTGCTATCACTTCTGATGAAGCGGGTGTTGTAGTTCTAACTTGGGATTCAACTAAATATGTTTTAATTGGTGAAGGATTGTCAGATGAAGAATTCATCGCTGCTAGTGATCGCTTTGATGATATTACTACTAATATGACAGCAATTGTTGTTACTCTTACCTATGCAGATGGAAAAGTATCAAAAATTGAAAGTTCTTGGACAAATTATGATGATGTTGTGGGAACCATTGATATTGAATTCAAAGGAATTGGAACCCAAACTATTACATTCCCAGCTGATTTAGATACTTATACTGAACAAGAATAAATTTAATCATATAAATAAAGGAGAAATTTATGAAAGAATATGTATCGTTTATTAAAAAACTTCCATGGATTGCACAAGTGTTATTAACTTTATTTTTTGACCCAATTGTTTATGGAATTTACCGTGTTGCTAAAGGAAAGCTCATTGCGGGTGTTATTTGGATTATTACAGGTGGACTTTTTGGCATTGGTTGGTTTATCGATTTTATTCAAGTTTTAATGGGAAAAGAACCAACAATATTAATCTAAATTAATGGAAAAAAGAAGGTAGCAATACCTTCTTTTTATTTTAGAGACGCTTATAATGCTTGAAAAACACCACCTTTCGTGGTATAATAGTTCATAATCAAAAAGGGGGGCATCTTCAATATGGAACTGTTTAAAAGATTGCGAGATAGTTTATTTGCGCCACGTGAAGTTGTTCAGTATCGTCATGACCGTTGGTATGTTACCGTTTTATACTTTATTATTCTTCTTGTTTTGTCGATATTACCTGTTGGAATTGCTACCTTAAAACAGAATTTAATATCTTATGATAACCAAAAGGCCATTAAAGAGTTATTTGCTAATGAGGATATTCCTTTTATCGTCATGAATGGGGTTCTTATAGAAAAAAACAATGATAATACTTTTGTTTATCAAAAACAAATTCAATCCGGTCTTTTACTTGTCGTTTCTACTGCAGAAGATTTACAATTAGATTCAACAGTTAGTAGTGTGAGTGTTGTACTGAAAACGGATGGAGTTTATATTTATCAAACCTTTATAGAAATGCAAATGTTTAAATATGATGAATATCCTGATTTCGTCAATTTGAATTTATCAGATGCTAGTCAAGTGAATAATACGCAATTTTGGAATATAATCTTCCGCGTTGCTGAACTTGAGTTGGAAAATTATCAACCCTATATTCGTTTCTTTTCGGTGATGGCTATCGCCTTAGAAAGTTTATTAAATATATTGTTTGTGTCATTAATGTTATCGTTGTTTCAATCATTTACCTTATCGGGTGCGATTCGGTTTACGGAATTATGGAAAATATGTATTTATTTATTAGCTCCATATATTATGGGTTCAACATTATCGATAATGTTTGGAAATATCCTACTTTATTATGCGGGTTTTTTATTAACTGCAATTTATGTTTTTATGGCAAGTCGTACCATATTAAAAGATGCGATGCGGAGGGATAAACATGAGCTTTAATCATATAGAAATTGAAAAAAAATGGCAAAAATACTGGCTTG
>JBAYFA010000030.1:0-9154 GCA_041667425.1 Bacilli bacterium | reverse complement strand
AGAAGTCCCTAATGCTGGAGATCGGTTCATGGTATTTGAGGATGAAAAAACAGCGCGATTGGTCGCAGAACAACGAATGATTCGGACCTATCAAGAAACCCATGTTCGTAAAGAAACCCGATCATTATCGAGTTTATTTGATGAGATGGATGGAGGAACCAAAGAACTTAGCCTGATTGTTAAAGGAGATGTTCAAGGATCCATCGAAGCCCTTAAAAGTTCTTTAGAAAAAGTAGATGTTGAAGGGGCTAAAATTGAAATTGTAAGAAGTGCTGTTGGAACCATTACGGATACGGATATTTCCTTAGCGGTGGCCTCTAATTCCATTATTCTTGGATTTAATATTAGACCGAATACAAAAATCGTTGAAGAAGCCAAATCAAAAGGGATTGAAGTTCGCTTATATAACGTTATTTATAAAGTTATTGAAGACATTGAAGCAGCCATGAAGGGATTACTCGATCCAGTTTTCGAAGAAAAAGTAACGGGTCAAGCTGAAGTTCGTGAAATCTTTAAAGCATCTAAAATCGGAACCATTGCTGGTTGTTTTGTAATCAGTGGGGAAATTCGTCGAAATAGTAATGTTCGCCTCCTTCGCAATAGCCTAGTGGTCTATACCGGAATCTTGAATTCACTTAAGCGTGTTAAAGACGATGTGAAAGAAGTTCGTACTGGCTTTGAATGTGGATTAACTATTGAAAACTTTAATGATATTAAAGTAGGAGATGTCGTTGAAGGGTATGTCATGGAGAAGGTGAAATAATGGCCTTTAAGAAAGAAAGACTAGAGAAAATCATTGAACGCGAAATTGGAAACATTCTTTTGATGGATGTGAAAGATGATCGCTTGCATTTTGTGACCATTACCAAAGTCGATTTGACAGGAGATTTATCCATTGCGACGGTTTTCTATACTATTCTTGGAACTCCTGAACAAATCCTGTATACAAAAGATGTCTTATTGGAAGCCAAAGGATTTATTAAAGGATTACTGAGTCGTCGGATAGAGGTTCGTAAAATTCCAGAAATCCTCTTTAAATATGATGAATCATCTATTCAAGGAAATCGCATTGATGAAATTCTTCGCCAAATTAAAAAAGAAAATTAATATAAAAAAATACGGCTTTATGCCGTATTTTTAATTATTTAATTTTTTTCTTTTTCCATGATGATGGTGTCATGAGAAGATGTGTTAATTGGTGTACCATCTTTACGAGGACGGCCACTTTGACGGGTTACAGGGATACCAGTTGTTTTATACTGATGAATCCACTGCCATAATAAGCCTGTGTTTAAATCATATTTACGTGCTAATGCGGCTAAACTTAAAGTAGAGTCATTAAGGTATTCCTTTACAACTGACACTTTGAATTCAACTGGATGAGTACGAAATTTTTGTCCTTTACTAGCCATAATCTTTCCTCCAAATATTTATAGATTACATTATTCGAATATATTTATATTATATCTCATGATATTAAAAAACGCAAGAAATATGACTTTTTTTATCATTTAATTTAATATTTTAAGAAAACACCTTTTTTTTGATTATCAAGGGGAAAAAAATTGATATTCATGTTTTTATATGGTAAAATAAACAAGAAAGGGTGATTGGATGAAAGATAAGCTGAATTTGATTCCCCACAAGCCTGGCTGCTATTTAATGAAGGACGAAAATGATGCCATTATCTATATTGGAAAGGCTAAAGATTTATATAATCGAGTGCGTAGTTATTTTGTTGGAAGTCACGATACAAAAACGACGATGTTGGTATCTAATATTCGTGATTTTGAATACATTATTACGTCATCTGAAACGGAAGCCCTTATTTTAGAAATCAATTTAATTAAAAAGCACCAACCAAAATATAATATTTCTTTGACGGATGATAAATCCTATCCCTATATTCATATCACTGATGAAGTGCATCCTCGTCTTATCTATGTGCGCGACCTTCATAAAAAATCAGGAATCTATTACGGACCGTATCCCAATGGGAGTGCTGCCAGTACGGTAGTGACGCGGCTGAATAAAATATTTCCATTTCGAAAATGCCGCATTCTTCCTAAAAAAGAGTGTTTATATTATCACTTAGGGATGTGTCTTGCCCCGTGTATTCAAGAAGTCAAACCAGAGACTTATGATGAAATGCGAGCTAAAGTAGATTCGCTTTTAAAAGGAAAAGCTACCGATGAAATCAAAAAAATGCGGGAACTTATGCAAACGGCTTCACACAAGCTTGAGTTTGAAAAAGCTTTAGAATATCGAAACCTTATTAATGATTTAGAAATCGTTAGTGAAAAGCAAAAAATGGAAGGATATCATCGCGATACGGATGTTTTTGGATATTTTCAAGATAAAGATCAAATTAGTATTCAAATTTTTCATTGGCGTGATGGGAAAATGATTGAGCGAAGAGGGTTATTATTTCCACTGATTTTGGACGCAGAAGAGTTTTTTAGTGAATTCATTGTTCGTTTTTATGTAGAACAACATCATCCCTTACCTGAAGTCATTATTGCGGCTCCTCATCAAAAAACGATGGTTGAAGAAGCACTCAATCATCCTATTATTATTCCAAAACGTGGAAAAAATAAAGAATTATTGAATTTAGTAAATGAAAATGCTAAAAACAAATTAGATGAGCTTGTAAAACTATCGATACTCAAACAAGAAAAAACTGAAGGAGCCATTCTTGCTCTGGAAGAACAATTGGGACTTTCATTAGAAACAATTGAAATGTTTGATAATTCAAATATTAGTGGCAGTAGCCCCGTGAGTGCGATGATTGTCTATCAACATCATCAATTTCAAAAATCTTTATATCGAAAGTATCATATTAAAACGGTGATTGGAGCCAATGATGTAGCAACGATGAAAGAAGTGGTTTTGCGCCGATATAAAAATTTCGAAGCGAACCCGTCCCTTATCTTAATGGATGGTGGGAAAATGCAAGTCGATGCCGCTTTAGAATCGCTTCAACAACTTAATCGAGTGATTCCGGTGGCAGGATTGATTAAAGATGATCATCATCGAACTGAGGCTATATATTATCAAAATATCCGATATCCTTTGAATAAAGATAGTTACGAATATCGATTATTAGAAAAAATTCAAGAAGAAGTTCATCGATATGCGATTACGTTCTTCCGAAAAACACACACTAAAAATGTGATATCTTCTCAATTGGATCATATTCAAGGAATTGGTCCAGTTAAGAAAAATCAAATATTAAGAATTCTAGGACAAGATGATTTCAAAACAGCGTTGAATCAATTAAAATTAACCGACGAACAGAAAACGCAAGTGATTGCTTGTTTAGAACGACACTAGAAAGGACACACATGACAGTATACGGCAAAGTTGCATCCATTGATCGGTATCACCGCATCATTTCTATTGCGACTAAAAAACAACGAAAATACTTCTATTTAACCAATCGAATGATGCAGGATTTCCGGCAATATCTTCAAAAATCCCCCTATGTTTTAATAGACGTTTCTGATGAACGCATCCATGTGAATGGACTGAAGGCTTATAGCGTTCACCATTTTATTAAAATTGTAGTCCCTAAAATTCATGGACAAAAAGTTTATTTTAATATTGAAGACATCCAACATGATATTCGCAAACTAATCAATAAACCATTTTATAAATTATTTCTTGATTTAGAATTTAGTTTGCCAGGAATGGGTGGGAAACCGACTTCTGAAATTGTTCAATATGGAATTGTTTTAGAAGACCCAGATGGAAAAGTCGTGTTAGAAGAAGCTTCGCTGCTTCGTCCTTTTAACGATAAAGCCTTAAATGTGAGAACTTTACTCTTTTTATCGCGGATTTATTCTGATTTTCAAAATGCTCCGACTTATATTGAGTTTTATCAAAGTCTTGAACGATGTATTCGTGATTACAATGTAAAAATCATTGCCTGGGGAAGAAATGATATTTTAGCGATGCAAAAATCGTTTAAGACCAATCATTTACAGCCCCTGGATTTACGAAATCGATACATCAATTTGATGCAAGTTATGAAAAATTATTATTCGTATCGGCAAGAAAAGGGTTTATTTACGACTTATCAAGAATTTAAAAATATCCCAAGCCTTGTTCAAACTCATGATGCGTTAGAAGATGCCCAAATTGCTCGTGAAATTTATCATTTGTTTCAAGATGAAATTAATCAAAAATAAGACATGCTATCATGTCTTTTTTTATTTGTAAATGGAGAGAAAATGTTTTCACAGCGTAAAAATTGTGCTTATTGGGAAAACACTTGTGTTTATAATGGAAACAATGTATAATAATCACAAGTCGAAAAGGAGGATGGCCCATGTATAAAAGTACAAGAGGATCAGATTGTAGAACAGGATTAGAAGCCATTATGCAAGGATTAGCCAAAGATGGAGGCTTATTTGTTCCAACTTTTATTCCTAAACTGTCAATTAAGTCAGTTCTTAATGATGAATATTCACAATTAGCAGTTCGTATTTTAACTGCTTATTTGCCAGACATTCCAGAGGAAACATTAAAAGTGATGGTAAAAGCGGCGATATCGACTTTTCCAGGGTCAAAGATTACTCCAGTAATAAAAGTGGGGGAGTCGTATTTTCTTGAGTTATTTCATGGACCAACCAAGGCCTTTAAAGACATCGCCTTATCATTACTTCCTCATCTTTATCAATTTGGAGAACAAAAGACAAAACAAAAGCGAGTGATTTTAGTGGCTACATCTGGTGATACCGGGAGCGCAACTCTTGCTGGATTCTCGCAAATCCCGCATGCGTCAGTCATTGTGTTTTACCCTTATCAAGGAATTAGTCCATACCAAGAACATCAAATGTTATCTTATTCAAGTCAAAATATGCATTCAATTGCTATTCAAGGAAATTTTGATGTGTGTCAATCATTAGTCAAACAGTTATTTTCTACTTATCCGATGTTGACCAGTGCTAACTCGATTAATATTGGTCGCCTCCTTCCTCAAATTACTTATTATTTTTATGCTTATAAAGAACTTGTTAATAATAATCATATTAAACTCGGAGAAGCCATTAACTTTAGTGTTCCCACTGGAAATTTTGGGAATATATTAGCGGGGTATTTAGCGAGACGAATGGGGTGCCCTATTCATCGATTATTATGTTGCTCTAATCAAAATAATGTGTTAACTGATTTTTTTAGAACGGGAATATATAATCGGAATCGCCCATTTTATACGACCAATTCTCCGTCGATGGATATTGTAGTATCGTCTAATCTAGAACGATTATTATGGTGGATTGGGGGAGAAGACGAAGTTAATCGCTGTATGAAATTATTAGATGAAACGGGAACTTATACAATTAATCCTCATCATCAAAGTGCCTATCAATTATTTTATGGAGGCTTTGCTACTGTTGAAGAGACTAATGCCACTATTCAAGCGGTTTATAAAACAAATCACTATATGATGGATCCTCATACAGCAGTTGCCTATAAAGTGATGAATGATTATCGTAAGGAAACTCACGATCAACATCTCACCGTTGTCGTATCGACGGCTAGTTACGAAAAATTTATGGACACGATGGGTCCTCTTTTTCCTGGACTGCCATCTTCTGGTGATTGGAATCAAGACAATGAGGCCCAACGCACAGTATGGAGTCAAGAAGAGGTTCAGGGTCGGTTTCAATTATTAATAAAGGAGATGATAAAATGATTACAATTCATGTTCCAATGAGTACATCTAATTTAGGACCAGGATTTGATTGTTTGGGATTGGCCTTAAAGGCTTTTAATACTTATCGATTTGAGGCTCATCGTAAAATGGAATTGCAAGGTTTTCCGTTTGAATTACAAAATACATCGAACGTCGCTTATCAAGTATATATTGATTGTTTTCGAAAAAACAATCGTCCTTTATATCCGGCACGCATTACCTTTACGCAAGGGGTACCCTTGTGTGGAGGGGTTGGGAGTAGTGCAACAGCGGTTATCGCTAGTATTGTTGCTTATCATTATTTCATGAATGAACCCATTACCAACGAAGAGTTGTTACTAGAAGCCACGGCTTATGAACATCATCCTGATAATGTGGCTGCCGCTATTTATGGATCACTGACAACCTCAGTGATGACAACTGAGGGGATTATGATGCGCTCACTAGAAGTTGATTTGCGATGGCGTGCGATTTTGTTGATCCCGCACATGAGTCTAGATACCACGTTATCTCGATCTGTTCTTCCCAAAACGATATCACTTGAAGATGCCGTCTTTAATTTATCTCATGCCCTTCTTATTCCTCAGGCTTTAAAAGAAGGAGATGAGACGCTCCTTGCAGCGATGGTCTATGACCGATGGCATGAACCTTATCGACTTCCCTTAATTCCAGGAGCACTTGAAATTTTGGAATACTGTCGAGCTAGAGCTATCCCATGTTTTTTATCAGGGGCAGGAGCGAGTATTTGTGTGTTGACTCAACGCGATATATTGCTATCTTTTGATGGATGGGAGACACGATTATACGACATTAGTTCTCAAGGCATGACTTATGAAAAATGATTATTTGATTGTTCATAAAAGTGTCATCCCTTCCTATTTTTCAAAAGTGATTGATGTTCGTCATATGATTGAGCATCATGATATGACAGTGTCTTTGGCGTGTAATAAAATGGGAATTAGTCGTTCAACTTATTATAAATATAAGGATTTCCTTTTTTATCCCACTGAAAGTTTGGGAAGACGTGCTATTATTGGGTGTTATCTCCAAGATGAAGCGGGCGTTTTATCTAATCTAATCAATTATGTAGCAAATATCAAAGCGAATATCATTACCATTCATCAAGAAGCTCCTATTCATGGTGTTGCCTATGTAGTCATTACGGTTAATATTGAGGCGATTAGTGATCAAGTAGATGAGATGATTATCTGTATGAAAGGACTGCGAGGAGTTAAAATGATTAATCTCATCGCCATGGAATAATATGAAAATTGCAATATTAGGACTTGGAACCATTGGGGGAGGAGTCATGGACATTATAGAAAAGCGCGGACTTCCGCTGACTGTTATAAAAATATGGGATCGTGTTATCAATTCCAAATATGAGGCATTGTATGCCCATTCATTAGAAGAAATTTTAGAAGATCCAACGATTGAGGTAATTGTTGAAACGATGGGGGGAGAAGCTTATGCATATAAGGCTATCCAAGAAGCCATGCGACACAAAAAATCAGTCGTTACAGCTAATAAAGAAGTGATCAGTCGTTATGGAGAAGAATTGACCGCTTTAAAAAACGAGATGGGAGTAGAACTCGCATATGAAGCAAGTGTTGGTGGAGGAATTCCTATTATTCGACCGCTTTATCACATCAAGCAAACCAATAATATTAATCGAATTGAAGGTATTTTAAATGGAACAACAAATTTCATTTTAACGAGAATGGAAAGAAAAGAAACATTTGAAGAGGCACTTTTGGTTGCTCAACAACTTGGATTTGCCGAATCTAATCCTACTAATGATATTGAGGGATTGGATGCTCTTCGTAAAATTGCTATTTTAGGAATGATTGCTACCAATCAAAGGCTAGATTATCGTACTATTCCTCATGCTGGAATGAAACATATCAAACTTGATGATATTGAATATTTAAAGCATCGTGGTTATACTGTTAAAATGATAGCGACCCTTGATGGGCTTTTTGCATCAGTTGAACCGGTTGCAGTGGAAAATCATCATTTACTTAGTCAAATAAAAAATGAAAACAATGCCATCATTGTTTCCACCAATTATTATCAAGATTTAACGTTTATTGGTAAAGGGGCAGGTCGTTATCCCACTGCCTGTGCGATGATAGATGATCTGTTAGCTTTACAAAATCATCAAGATTCATATTCATTAAAATTAGATGGGTCATTTGTAGTAGAAGATCGTCCTCATTCATATTATTGCCGAATGAAACGGATCAATGGAATGCCGTCACATTTGATTGAAAGTCAAGAAGGTCACCAAATAATAACAAAACCAATTTTTAGAAATCAATTGAATCAAGAGGATATTTATTTTTATGCTCGTATTAGAAAAGAGGATGCTAATGTATAATGTTGCTATAGTGGGTGCGACTGGTCTTGTTGGAGGAAAAATGCTTGAAAAACTGGCAGAAATCGAATTTCCTATTCGGGTATTGCGATTACTCGCTTCTGCAAAAAGTGCAGGGAAAATGATATCATACTGCGGACGTGAAGTACAAGTTGAAGCGTTGAGTGAGACGAGTTTTCAAGGAATTGATATTGCTATCTTTAGTGCAGGTGGTCAAGTCAGTTGTCAATTTGCCCCCATTGCGAAAGCAAGTGGTGCGATTGTGGTCGATAATTCATCTTGTTGGCGTCAAGATCCAACTGTTGGACTGGTCGTACCGGAAGTTAATTTTGAAGATGTGAAGATGAATCGAATTATTGCTAATCCCAATTGTTCGACCATTCAATCCATTCTTCCCGTGAAAGCTCTTCACGACGCATATGGTATTACTAAAATTCATTATAATACGTATCAAGCTGTTTCTGGTAGTGGATTCAAAGGAATGCTTGATTTAGAAAGAACGTCAAACGGTGAAAAGCCCAATTTTTATCCATATGATATTTCAAAAACATGTATTCCGGAAATTGATGTTGCCATGGACAATTTGTATACCAAAGAAGAAATGAAGATGGTGTGGGAAACGCGTAAAATTTTGCATGAACCTAATTTACCAATTTCAGCGACCTGTGTTCGGGTTCCCGTGATGAATTCACATGCCGTTAGCATCGCGTTGGAACTTGAAAAACCATTTACTTTAGAAGACGTGAGAAAAGTTCTAGCTTCTTTTCCGGGAATTGCGGTTGTTGATCAGTTGTCAAAGCATGAGTATCCGACTTCACTAGATAGCAATGGCAATGATTTGGTTTATGTAGGGCGTATTCGTCGTGATCTTGCCAGTAATAATGGATTATTACTATACGTAGTGGCTGATAATATTCGTAAAGGAGCTGCTTCTAATGCCGTTCAAATTATTGAAAAAATGGTGGAAAACCATTTAATTTAAGTTTTATTTAATAATAAAGGGGTAAAGTTAAGTGAATGAATCAAATCAAATAATTCGTTCCTTCCTAAAAAAAAGCATAAGAGCAATCTTATGCTTT
>JBAYFA010000029.1:0-9549 GCA_041667425.1 Bacilli bacterium | reverse complement strand
TAAACATGCTTACTTGTTCTTCAACATAATTTGATCCTTGCATAAATATATCTAATATTTGTTCGAAATCATTTGCTGATGTAAGCATTAGTTCATATTGTTCTATTTGATCATATTGACTTTGAGAAATATAAATCAATTGATAAAGGTTAACTTTCACATCAAATTCAAATTGTTGAAGTAATTGCTCTTGAACTGCTTGCACTGTTTTAGGTAAAACAGTTAATTCTTTCGCATAAATTATTGTCAACAATTCATCAAATAGAGTTTGGGCTTCTTCAACGGTTGTACAATCATCAATTTGATCATAATATCCATTATAATCAAAAATTAAATCAGAAATTTCTTCTTGTGAATTAACAGGGATTTCTAATAAATGTGTCAACCAATCTACAAATGATATTTTAGATTTGATTAACTCTATTCCATAAATTAAACTAGCTTTTTCAGGAAGAATCACATATTCTTCGTCAATAAGAAAAGAATATTGTTCCGCTAAATCATATACATCAGCAACGGTTTCGCACAATATCGCTTCATCTTTAAATTGTACAAGCAATACTTCCATTGCTTGAATGGAATCAGCAGTTGCTGTATCAGATAAATCAGCAATTTTACTCATTAAATTACTTGCTTGATCTCTAATGGTAAGTTTCATTTCATCAACAGGAAGATTTTCACATTGATTCTCAAAATCCGAAATGATATTGTCCAATTCATCTTCTGTATCGGCATTAGAAACATTAAAAATCGCCTCTGCATAATAGTCACTTAACGAATCAACGGCTTCCTCAATAATAAAATATGAATAATCATCATATATTTCTTCCAATTGAGCAATCGTTTCTTGACGGAAAACCACTATCATTTGATCCATAAGAAAATAATAAGTATCAAATGCTATTGTAGTGATATCATAAAAATCATTTGTGTTTTGTAACAGCAGTAGATATGCTTGATAGTTTGTTTCAAATGTGTCAGGCAAATCTGGAACCGTTTCTAATATTTGTTGATAAATTACATCAAACATCCCAACCATCTCTTGTTTCATCTCATCGATTTTAGTTGATTCAAAAGTAATTGGAAGGCCTTTTATGAAAGTAACCCATGATTCATAAATCAATTCTGCTTCTTCTACTGATTGGGCAGTCCAGAAATGATTGAATTCAATTTCAATAGTTCTTTCAATCAAATAGAGAGCATTCTCATCATCATAACTCATATCAATTAATTGATACATTGACCACATTTGTTCTTGTAAAAATTCAATATCAGCATCAATATTTTTGGTAGGATCATAAACATATACTGCTTCGAGAGCTTGATAACTAGCAGCATATACATTGAATAATTCATCATTGTTGGTTGCGTTTTCTAGTAATGTTTGATATTCTAACATCACTTGATTCACTGCAACAAGACTCTCATCAGTGGCAAACAGTTTAAAGTTACTGGATTCAAGCTCAAATGAACGAATAGTTTCATATTTTCTAAGTAAAAAGTCATCATATTCATACTCGCCAAGTTCAAAATATATAAAACTTGAATAAGCATCAATAAAGATATCAATATCAGTATTATTTTGAATAATAGCGATGACTTCATTATATCGATCGATTAAAGCGTCTTCGTCTTCAGCAACGACACTATTTAAATACATTTCTGAGTCATATGCAAGTTGATTTAGAAAATATGATCTTGCTTCAGTCAATACAATCGCTTCAAATTGAGCATCATACCCATTATAAATCGCCATAATTTCTTGTAATGTTGTGGCTTCCATAACAGCATTCATCGTTGCAAAATAGAAAGTGTATAATGGCTCATCAAACTCACCTTCACACATATCTAAATATTGCGATGCAATATAAGTCATGAACCCTATCTTTACATTATCAGTTCCGTTTACACGAACGGTTAATTGATAGCTATTAAACGCATCAAATGCACTATTAAATGTCATTTCTAGGTCAGTAAGATTAGTGGTTTCCATCAATGCATTATAATGAAGATCAAAGAGTTGTTCCAACTCATCTTGCTCTGTTGTAACCTCAGTCGCATCCATATAGCTTTCATAAATATGCATTAGTTTTTCTAAATATTGTTCCTGTTTCTGAGTAAAGATAATCATGGTCAAATCTTCAATCCATGCACTACCTAAGTCTTGACGGGCTTGTGCATATAATTGACTAATAATTGCTTCAGTTTCTGCAAGATTAATATCAGCGATAGCATCATCTAAAATAGATTGCATTGCTTGCTGACTTTCCACAGTAGCATTCAAGCTTAAATCATCAAAATAAGATTCCAATCCATTAATAGAATTCATCTTTTCATAAACAATTCCCGGCAAGTCGAATGAATATGATAAAATAAATCCTTGATATTCATTATAAAAGTCACTCATTTCATCTAGTGAATTTGTTAGTTCGATGTTCGCCTTATATTGATCAACAAATTCATTATAATCAACAACTTTAGCAGGTTCTGCATAAAGTAATTCATCACGATTTTGTGCAACTTCATCAATATACAGTAATAGATTCGTTTTGATTGTATCAACTGGGAAAGTCACTTCCGTTGTCCCAACTTGTGAGAAAGTTATAGACATTTCCATAGAAGAATAGACAATTTGATCTTCCATTTCACCAGTCACTTCAATCGAAATGACAAA
Organism: Bacilli bacterium; assembly: GCA_041667425.1. Classification (GTDB taxonomy): domain Bacteria; phylum Bacillota_I; class Bacilli_A; order ML615J-28; family CAG-698; genus JAQVOS01. Next base: position 6,875 of record JBAYFA010000029.1, on the reverse strand, counting down.
TTTATTAACACTATAATCTAAATAGATAAAGATAGCCGATTCCATGTCGTCATCCAAATCTAAATGAATCATTTCTAAAAATTCATCAGTAACAGGATAATCATAGATAGGTTCTCCAGGACGTTTTACAAATAAATCAATGTCAAACATTTCTTTAGAGAAATCTAAATGATAATTCTCTTCAATGTTAGATAATTGCCATCGATCTTCATTTTCTAAATAAACATAACTGTAAAAACCAGAATTAGTATAATATGCGTATTGTTCACTGGCGGTACTTCCAACCATCATTGGATCACTACCAGTAATTTCTTCTAGAGCCACACTATAAACATGAAGAGCTTGATCATGATATTGAATGGCTTCTGTTTCTGTACTCAAATAATGCTCTTCATAATTCTCAGTGGTAACACTTCGCTCTTGAATATAGACCGCCGTATAATTTTTAGTATCAGTAATACTAAAGAAATCAATCAGCGGTTGTAAATCTTCTTCCCACTTTGCAACCAATGTCATATTTTTTGTAACCGCCATCACATTGGTAAATTGACCATCATTTACTCCAAATCCCGAGAACCATCCGCAAAATGCATATCCATCTTTAGTCGGAATGGGCAGACTAATTGAGTCTCCCTTTGGAATATTGGTAATAACGGTTGACATATCTTGAGGCATCTCGCCTCCCATAACATCAAAAGTGATGGTTAATTCAACGGTGTTAATCGTTCCAGATCCACTAGCCTTATAGGCAGTAACTGTCCCATTAATAACCCAATAACCCTCTTCATTTATCTCAATAGTTGGAGCAGCACTAGCCTCTCCTTTTAAACTCGATAAAGCCACTAAATCTATCCAAGTGGTATCACCTTGATAACGCCATTGAATATGCGTAGCAGACACATTAAACTCAACGGCCTTACCATTAATTCCATCCGCTCCATCCGCTCCATCCGCTCCGTTTAAAGTATCAAGAGCAATTAAATTAGTCCAAGTGGTATCCCCTTGATAACGCCATTGAATGTGGGTAGCAGTTGTTTGAAGTTCAACTGTTTTTCCATCGTCCCCAGCGTCTCCCTTTAAACTCGATAAGGCAACCAAATCAAGCCAAGTGGCATCGCCTTGATAACGCCATTGAATATGGGTAGCGGTTGTTTGAAGTTCGACTGGCTTTCCATTAGTCCCTTTTAAATTAGCCAGGTCAACTAAATCAAGCCAAGCAGCATCCCCTTCATAACGCCATTGGATATGGGTAGCAGTTGTTTGAAATTCAACTTCCCTACCACTAGCTCCAGCAGTCCCATCTGCTCCTTTTAAAATCGCCAACGCAACCAAATTATTCCAAGTGGTATCCCCTTGATAACGCCATTGAATATAATCTGTCGTTGCTTGTAATTCGACTTCACGTCCATCTTCTGCACTAATAGTAATTTCAAATGCCGCAGAATTGGCCAAATAATTAACTTGAATGTTATGTGTTCCGGTTTGATTTAAGAGAGCAAGATCAGACTCTGACAACATGCTTTCGTTTAATGAAACATCATAATGTGTTCCATTTGACAGGTACACCCGAAGAGATAAATCACTTAGTTCGAAAGTTTCATCAAAACTTGTTTGATCACTTACGACTTCAATTGACAAAATTCCAGGTGTTTGGGGTATACATCCACTGATGAATACCGTTAGGATTAACAATGATAAAAAAACAAAAATTTTTTTCATTTTTCCTCCATAATTTTTATATATCTTTATCGAATTCAATTTAATAAACATAAAAAATTTCTAGTAAGGTTAGTTATTTAAAAACAATCAAACATAATATGTCATTTTATAATTTATATTAACACATTATTAATTATTTTTCAAGTAGTATATACTACATTAGTATATCTTATATTTAATCATTGTTATCAATGGTAATAACACTCTCAAATCCCTCTTGAATAGTTGGATACACTAGTTTTTGATGATAAACCATCACTATTTCAGGAGGAAAAAGCAACTCATTGGCTTGCTGATTGCGAAGAATAATTCGTTTAATACACACAGAGGGATCAGTTTTAATAAAATAGGCAACTAATCTAAATGAATTTGCTTCCTCACGAATCGCTGCTAGATGCCTTTTTCTTGTTTCAACATCGATGTTAGTCGCATCAAAAATGACGTGTTGATGATTGCGAAGATGTTCTCCAATTAATCGATAGACTTCCGGAAAAATAAGAGATTCTTTCCATTTAGGATGAGTAAGACGCACAAAATCAGAAGAAACAATAATGGCATCCAGCGTAATTTGAAGTTTGTGAGCAATGGATGTTTTTCCTGAACCAGGAATTCCAACCATCATATAAATGGTATTCATCATCACACCTCTTTTGATTTTAACGATAGCAATTGATGAATTTCATCTTCATTGAGAGGACGATACGCTCCAACTTCTAAAGTCAAATCTAGTTGAATGGGGCCAATAGTCATTCGCTTTAAATAAACAACTTCATTTTCCATCACAATAAACATTTTTTTAACTTGATGAAACTTCCCTTCAGCAAGATGGACAAGCGCCTCATTAGAAGATACCATGTCAATGTGTGCTGGAAGACTATGATAAGGTACCTTTTTACCATCACATAAATCAAATCCTTGTTCAAAAGCACGAATATAATCCTTAGTCAAGATATCTCGAGTACGAACATAGTAAGTTTTCCAAATATTAGATTTAGGAGATGTTAAATAATGCACAAGCGACCCATTATTAGATAAAATCACGAGTCCTTCCGTATCCTTATCTAATCGCCCAATCGGAACCAAAGGAACGGGATAATCAATAATATCTAAAATGGTTTGATGATAATCATCACACGTAGCACTAATCAAGCCGGCAGGCTTGTTTAACATCACATAATGATACTGTTGATACACAAGTACTTTCTCATCAATCATCACACAATCATTTTTTTCATCAATGACTTGATTTATTTTCATGCAAACAACGTAATTGACCTTGACGTGATGATTTTTAATTAATTCGTGTGCTGATGAACGACTAATCCCTATCGCATACGATACAAAACGATCTAGTCTCATCATGATTTTCGAAGTGAATCCATCATTCGATAAATCGAAATACCAATGGCTTTTTCAACTTGTTTATCATATTTTTTTTCCAATTGAATGCTGTTAATAATATGTCGATACCGTTTATACTCTGTTTCTAACCGCTTATGATCAATGCGCTTTGTCAACGTATCTTCTACTAGTTGATAAAAAGAATACAAAAACCCAATTTCCTCTGCTGTAAATAATTCATAATCTATCATAATCTCATCAATCATCTTTTTTTCCTCGTATTATATCATAAAATGCATTCTCTTCCAAACAAATCCACAAACGGATATTGTGACTTTATTGGGCATTGAGATTGCGAAATCATTATTTATATGGTAGAATATTAGTGGGTGATATGAATGCTATCCTATAAAGATATTATAAAAGAAGATAACCTTGATTTGCGAAAACAATCTAAAAATGTTATTCTCCCTTTATCAGATGAAGATAAAAAAATAATTAATGATCTCCATGACTATTTAATTAATGGTTATGATATCGTTGCATGTGAACAATTTGATATCCGACCTGGAGTCGGAATTGCTGCTCCACAAATTGACGTCTTAAAAAAGATTTTTTGTATTCTTGGATTTGACGAAAAAGGAGATTTACATCAATATGGTGTTATCAATCCTAAAATTATTTCTCATTCTGAAGAATTGACTTATTTAGAATCTGGAGAAGGTTGTTTATCTGTGGACCGTGAAACTCAAGGGTATGTTCACCGACCACGTCGTATTACCGCCAAATGTTATCTCTATGATTTCAATACCTTAGAAACAAAAGAAACGACCTTGCGTCTTCGAGGGTATATGGCAGTGGTCTTTCAACACGAATATGATCACCTTCATGGAACATTATTCGTCGATCATTTACATAATGAAGACCCATTTTATGTTCCTAATAACTCAACACCAATTCGCTTCCATCTAGATGATGAAGAAAATAGTGCCAAAACAAACGTTTAAAAAAGTACCAATTAGGTATTTTTTTTATGCCCATAAAATAGAGAGCGCTAAAAGGAATTGCCCTCCATAATACAATAGTAAGTTTAGTGTTTTTAATCGTCGCCGATATAGCGAAGATAATTTTGAAAAATACAGCAAAGATAAGACATAATCAGAAACGACAAAAAACAATGCCCCCAGTGCGATTAAAATCTTATATCCAGACCAATCTCCAAAAAGATTTAAAATAGCAACAATTAATAAAGTATTGATTGCTAATGTGTATAAAAAGACCGCCCATTTGGTCTTTCCAAAAGCTAATTTAACTTTCAATTGATTAACGACAATCATCACCATTGTGATGAGTAAAATAATGGCGACATATAAGTAAACAGGGTAAACCAATTGTTTAACGAGCGCAACGAGATACAAAACATGTCCTATCAAAAATAGTAATAACCCTCCAATTACAAATCGATGACGATCAATCGGATAAATCTCTTTGCCAGCTAATACAACATCCCCCAAAAATCCACATGCCAACCCCATTATAATCCATTGTGCATAGGTTTTTCCGTCTGGATTTTTAATCATGGCGACCATTCCCACCGCTAAAAACATCAAACTCGAAACAGTTTTAAAAAGTAAATTTTGGAGAGGGGTAAGTTTAGAATGATAATAAATATAGAACCCCACACTGAGGCATCCACATATAAATAGCCATAAAACTTCCATTATTGACCCCTTATATCAACTGATGGCGCTTGAGTGCTTTTTCAATACCATCTTGATCGATGGAGTCTGTCACTTCATCAGCTGCCTCAATTAAGCGCTTCGTTCCATTTCCCATGGCAATGGAGTACCCCGCTTCTTGACACATTTCAATATCATTATCCCCGTCACCAAAGGCGATAACATCTTCAATATCATAGCCCAAATAATCTTTTAAAAAAAGTAAGCCCTTCCCTTTCGATTGCCCTTTTCTAATCACATCGTATCCCTTTTGAATCCATCGTATGAAATCAAAATCAGGATTTTCTTGTTGAATAGCACTTGCCTCCGCTGATGTACAAAAACACCACACTTGATAGACTTGATTGTTTAAATGAAAATTAGGATTAAGCGGAGGGTGATTCAACTTTAATTCATCAAAAGAGGCCAGGACATCGGGATTTAAATGATTAATGGCTTCTGCTTCGGATGATTGGAATCCATAAGTCAATCCCCGAATTGTCATTGAATGAATGAGTTTTGCTAGCACCCTTGCATCAATCGTATCTTCATAAATATTTTTTCCATAAGCCATAATATGCTGACCATTAATCAATATATAGTGATCAATCAATTCTTTAATAGAATTAATTGAATATAACATAAAATAGGAACGCCCCGTTGCTATGACAATCTCATGATGATTTTCTTTTAAAGATTTTAACGCAGCAATGGTAGAAGCGGGAACACATTGATGAGCATTATCATATAAAGTTCCATCAACATCAAATAAGATTAGTTTTCGTTTCATATTATTCACCTATCTTTTATTATATCACAATGTCCCCTAATAAAAAACGTTTTTTCGTTTCCTTTTCCCTTAAAATAGGGTATAATACAATTACGATAACCTTGATGAAAGGAGGCGTTTCCTACGAATACTAAAACAACAAAACCAACCATTGATCACTTTTCTGATCAATCAATCAAAGTCTTTGCTTTAGGCGGGTTGGGCGAAATCGGCAAAAACATGTACGTTATTGAAAAGGGCGATGAAATCATCGTCATTGATTCTGGAATTTTATTTCCTGAAAACAGTTATGGAATTGATTATATTATTCCTGATTATACTTATCTTAAGGCCAATGAGCACAAGATTGTGGGTTTATTTATTACTCATGGTCATGAAGACCACATTGGAGGAATCCCTTATTTATTACGAGTCGTCAATATTCCTGCCGTCTATGCCAATGGAATGGCTGTTAGTCTCATTAAAAATAAAATGTCTGAATTTGCTCGGACTAATTTGAACTTAATTGAATATAGTGATGACTCTATCTACACCTTTAAAAATTTTGTTATTTCCTTTTATAGAACCAATCATAGTATTCCTGATTCTTTTGGAATTGCAATTAAAACCAGTGAAGGATACATTCTTCATACTGGAGATTTTAAATTTGATTTTACTCCAATTGGTCACCAGACTGATTATTACAAAATTACCACTTTTGGCCATGAAGGAATTATCCTATTGTTAGCCGATAGTACCAATGCCGGAGTGTCACGATTTACAACATCTGAACAAAAAATTAGTTCTTCTATTCGCAATTTGTTTACTCAAATAAAAGGGAGAATTTTGATTTCAACCTTCGCTTCTAATGTCTATCGCGTTCAGCAAATTGTTGAAGCGAGTGTCGCAGCTGGAAGAAAAGTTATTGTCTTCGGACGAAGCATGGAAAAAACCATCAATGTTGGTCAACAACTCAACTATATCAAAGCTCCGGAAGGAACTTTTATCAATGCCCGAGAGTTTCCTCATTATCCTCCAGAAAAAATTACGATTTTATCTACTGGATCTCAAGGAGAACCGTTAGCAGCCCTATCTAGAATTGCTGAAGGGACCCATAGAACCATTAAAATCATTCCTGGTGATACCATTGTCTTTTCTTCTTCTCCTATTCCTGGTAATAAAGAAAGCATCAATCGAACTATTAATATGTTATATAAAGCAGGAGCCCAAGTCATCATCAATAGTCCCGTTACCGATACCCATACATCAGGTCATGCCTCTCAAGAAGAACTGAAATTAATGTTGGTTCTCACCAAACCAACCTATTT
>JBAYFA010000028.1:0-9564 GCA_041667425.1 Bacilli bacterium | reverse complement strand
TTTAGATATTATTGATGAAGAATTTAACTTTGTTGAGGGGATTTCATCTCAATATGATGAGGATAAAGATAGTGTTCTACGGGGAATGTTTTTAGCTAGAGGATCGGTCAATGATCCATCAAAAGCCAATTATCATTTAGAGATTGTGTGTAACCAATCCATTGAATGTGCTTATGTCGTTGCTCTTTTAAAAGGGTTTGATATTCCTTCAAAAACGGTTAGTCGTAACAAGGGCGAAGTCGTTTATATTAAAAAAGGAGAAGCTATCGGTGATTTTTTAAAAATCATTGGAGCGTCTAATATGCTATTTTATTATGAAAATGAACGAATTAAACGTGATTTAAATAACGTTGTTAATCGTGTCATTAACTGTGATATGGCTAATAGTGATAAAACTTTAAAGAGTGCCAATGCAAGTCTTGATGATATCACCCTCATTCAAACTACCTATGGACTCCGGGGTTTATCGGTGAGGCTAGATGAAATGGTACAACTCAGAACCGCCTATCCAGAGGCTAGTTTGCAAGAACTATCTAACGTGAGTGAAGAAGTGCTTGGTCGTTATATCAGTAAATCGGGAATTGCTCATGGCATGAGTGATCTTCGTGATATGGCCAAATCTATTCGTGGAAGAGGAGGAAAAAATGATTAAGCAACGTATTGGAATTGATCTCGTTGATAATGACCGGTTTCTTCCCTTTTTAGAAAAAGATCATAAATTAAGACGCATTCTTTCAGTAGAAGAAATTAAAGTTCTTCAAACGTTTACTCATCAAGGTCGACAGTTGGAATACATCGCTAGTCGCTTTGCTGTGAAGGAAGCGTTAAATAAAGCGGGCTTAAGTTTTCAATATTCAGAGGTCTCGACATTGAACTGTGAGGATGGTGCTCCGATAGTTGTTGGTCCATTTACTGAAGAAATACAAGTGAGTCTATCGCATACTGAAAAAATGAGTGTTGCCTTTGTCATTGTAAAAAAAGAAATATCGGAAGCAAATGTTAAAAATGCTTGAAAAAAGCAGCATTATTGTGTATAATAATGAAAGTGTCTCACTGGTGAACTTTCATGTCACTAGACCCACTATTTGAAAGGGAAGGAGTTAGTTTTTAAGAATTCTTAAAAATGGTTTTTATGAGTAAAAAAGCAAATGAAATCAGAGCTGAAAAAGTAAAAATTATTACTTTTTGGTCGTTGATTGGCTTAGCAACTCTCGCCTTTATGACGGTTTTGGTCGTTCTATTTATTGAAACGCGACCATATGAGAGTTATAACGATATTCGAAATGACAATCTAACTCTGATTAGAGATCAAATGTTTGACCAAGAAGGATATACTTATTTTGTGTATGTCTATGATAGCAAAACCACCAATGAATTAAGTGCTGAAAAAGCTCTTGAATTAGAGCCAGTTGTTTTAAATTATTTTAATTTCGTAAAACAAAATTCCCGAAAATCAGGAGTCGTTAAGATTTATGGATTTGATGTGAATGATTTTGAAAATCGAAGTTGTGTGAAAGACACCAATTCAACAACAGGTGTGTCTGATTTCGATGGGTTTTCAGTCAAGGCAAACAGCATTCCCGTTTTATTAGAAATTGTTAATGGGTCAGTGGAGTATGTTCATTCGACCATTAGTCAAATTCAAGAAGAACTTCAAAGTGCAATGGATGCCATTATCACATCTCTTTGTAATCCAATGGTAATCAGCTCAAAGAAAGACTATGCATTCTGACATGATGGAATCTCCATCATGTCGGGATGATGTTCTTGATTTTTAATGGAAAAAAATGTCATCTATTTATCAGCAATGGAGTAGTACTCAAGCGGCTGAAGAGGTGCCCCTGCTAAGGGCATAGACCGGGGAACTGGTGCGAGAGTTCAAATCTCTCCTACTCCGCCATTTTAAACGATAAATACGAAATCAATAATTGTAAAACGTTGGCTTTTGAAAGCCAACGTTTTATGTTTATGAAAGGAAATTCAACATGGGCAAAAAATTAATTGAACTCAAACACATTACCAAAGCATTTGATGGCGAAGAAGTCGTCAAAGACTTAAATTTATATATCAATGAAAATGAATTCATGACATTAGTCGGTCCATCAGGTTGCGGAAAAACGACCACTTTACGGATGATTGGTGGATTTGAGACGCCTGATATGGGTGAAATTATATTGAATGGTGAAGTGATGAATAATCTTCCTTCATATCAACGCCCGATTAATACCGTTTTTCAACGATATGCATTATTTCCTCATCTGAATGTTTATGATAATGTTGCATTTGGCTTACGAAATTATAATCGTCAATTTGAAGAAATAAAGAGCAATGTTCGTCGTGCCCATGAGGGGAATAAGCAACTACTTCAAAAAATTCTTGCTGATAAACATGCATCCGTTGAAGACAAAAAAACAGCAAAAAGTGCTCTGCGAGATTTGAAAAGTCTAATTCAAGAAGAGATCACTGAAGAAAAAGAAAAATTAATTGCGTTTAAGCGTCATGATATTATTGCGCGATATCAGAAAAAATATCAATTGTTGGAATCACTCATTAGCGAACTAGAAAATCGTGAAACAGAGGTTCAACAAGCGATGCAAACTCTAGAGCGTTTGATGGACACCATCAATCAAGAGATTCATGATAATCGCTTGCAAAAGACAAAGATTTTAGCCAAGCATGAGGTCGAACTTAAAGCATTGCGCCGCGTTGCTTGGGAAGAAGATTTGGCAGATCTAAAAGCTCAACTACGACTTTTGGAACGTCAAGAAGCCGAAGAAATGAAAAAGTCACGATCATTGATGATGACCAAACATCACATCAAAGAAGCGGTAACCGATGTACTGCGATTGGTAAAACTTCAAGGGTATGAAGATCGTAAAATTAACTCTTTATCAGGAGGACAACAACAACGGGTTGCGATTGCGCGCGCGGTTGTTAATAAACCGAAGATTCTTTTACTCGATGAACCGTTGGCTGCCTTGGATTTGAAGCTCAGACAAAACATGCAATATGAACTCAAAGAAATGCAACGCGAGTTAGGCATTACCTTTATTTTTGTGACTCATGATCAAGAAGAAGCCTTAACGATGTCAGACACCGTGGTAGTCATGGATCAAGGCATTATCCAACAGATTGGTCGTCCTCAAGACATCTATAATGAGCCTAAAAATCGCTTTGTAGCGGGTTTCATTGGTGAGAGTAATATCATTAGGGGAATCTACCGTGGTAACAAGCAAGTCGAATTTATGGGGTCAGTCTTTGAATGTGTTGATGAAAATTTTGCACCAGGAGAATTGTGTGATGTCGTTATTCGTCCGGAGGATTTTGATGTCGTTCCTTTAGATAAAGCCAAACTCATTGGCATCGTTGATGCCACCATCTTTAAAGGGGTTCATTTTGAAATTTGTGCCTTGGTTGATGGTATTGAATTTGTTCTCCATCAATATGAAAATGCTAATGTTGGAGATCAAATTGGATTTTCAGTGGATCCCTATGAAATTCATTTGATGAAGGTACCAATCGATGAAAAAGTTTAAGAAACTGGCACTTCCTTATCAAATTTGGATGTATATCTTAGTAGGAGTTCCTATTCTATTTATGATTGCCTTATCATTCTTAGAAATTAATGGGTTTGATTTTGCAACAGCTCACTTGACTTTATCTCATTTTGCCAATCTTCCTATGGGAATTAAAGCTTTTTGGTTATCAATGCGATACTCATTTTATGCAACGCTTATTTGTTTGGGGTTGGGGTATCCGATGGCCTATATTATTAGTCGTAGTCATTTTTCTAATAAATATTTAGTGCTGATTATTTTAATTTTACCAATGTGGACCAATATGCTTCTTCGAATAAAAGCTTTAGAAGTGGTCTCACAAGCACACGGTTTTTTTAGTAATACCTTTGGGATTAGTCTTAATTTTTACGGAACTCCCTTTGCAGTTATTTTGGGAATGGTCATTATGTATTTACCGTTTATGATTTTTCCAATTTATACGGTTCTTGAAAAAATTGATGATTCCCTCATAGAAGCCAGTCAAGATTTGGGGGCGACTCCATCGAAAACTTTTTTGCAAGTCACCCTTCCCTTATCGTTAAAAGGGGTGACTAGTGGGATCATCATGGTCTTTCTTCCTTGTGCCATGGGATTCACTATTTCTGAAATACTCGGTGGTGGAAACATCCAAATGATTGGAAATATTGTTGAAAACCTATTTAAGCGAGCGAATAATTATAGTTTAGGAAGTCTTATTTCCTTGTTGATTATTATTTTAGTGTTGGGAAGTTTGATGATTATTGGTAAAGTTGATGCGGAAGGAGAAACCCTCCTATGAATCAAGTCATTCGTGTTTCTCTTCCTCGTCGCATGCGTATCCGTCAAAAAATATCGTCTACGTTTAAATGGACTTTTTTTGGATTCGTTGTTTTTTTAGTGTATTTTCCGCTCATTATCATTACCCTTCAATCAGTTAATGATAGTGCAACTGGGCAGAGCTTCATGGGATTTACCTTAAAATGGTATGTGAAGATGTTTGAAAATGACCAATTGATGCAGTCTATTTATATTACTGTGACCATGGCAATTTTTGCGACTTTGATCAGTGTGATACTAGGAACTTTTGCTTCGATTGGAATTCACTCTCTGTCTTCTAAGCAACGCAAACGGGCCATTCTTCTCAACAATGTTCCGGTTTTAAATGCTGACATTGTTACTGGGGTCTTCTTGATGTTGATGATGCAAGGAGTGAGCCTGTTAATTCCAGGAATTCAAGTGTTTGGATACTTCTCAATGTTGTTTGCTCATATTTTCTTTTGTACTCCATATGTGGTCCTTAGTATTCTTCCCAAACTCAACGAAATTGATTCAAACTTATTTGATGCTGCTCTTGATCTTGGGTGTCGTCCGCAGGAAGCGTTGAAGAAGGTAATTATTCCTTCCATTAAAGCGGGAATTATTGCGGGAGGACTCATCGCCTTTACCATGTCAATTGATGACTTTGTCATTAGTTATATGACCAGTGGCAATGGGGTTCTCAATTTCTCAATGTGGCTTTATAGTATTAAAAATCCATTTAGAAATAATGCGATGCAACTTGCATCGGCCTATAACACGATTATTTCTGTGGGAACGTTACTCGTTCTCATTATATATAACTTTCTCAAAGCGAGAAAGAAGAAAGGAGTTTCTTAATGAAAAAGTATGTTGCTGTCTTACTTATACTCATCAGTGGGTTGTTCTTGAGTGCTTGTCAGCGAGGACCAGCTTTATATGTGCTTAATTGGAGTGAATATATGAGTGATGATTTAATTGCTCAATTTGAAGATGAATTTGGGGTCCGGGTGGTCTTAGAAACCGCGGATACCAATGAAATCATGTATACTAAAATTAAAGCGAAAACGACGAAGTTTGATGTGGCTATTCCTTCAGACTACATGGTTCATAAATTATATCAAGAAGGACTATTGGTGGAATTTGACCGAGAACTCCTTCCTAATTATCAATCAAGTTTATTTGATGATCAATTGGAAACCTTAAGAGCAGATTATTTTGAAGGAAATATCGCGGTTGCTGCTCCGTATTTTTGGGGATCATTGGGGATCATGTATAACACCAGCAAAGTGGGTTTACAAGATTTGGTTGAAAGTCATGGGTGGGATGTATTTTTTGATGCCGAACTGACTCAAGGCTATAAAGTGGGAATGTATAATTCTAGTCGCGATGCGATTGCGGCTGCTGAATTATATTTGGGGTATGACCTCAATACCACAGATGATGCTAAACTAACAGAAGTTCAAAATTTACTCAAAGATCAATCTTATCATACATGGGGAACCGATAATTTAAAGACTATGGTATCGGAAGGAAACCTTGATATTGCTCTTATTTATTCAGGTGATTTCTTTGATATTTTATACGCTACTATGGAAGATAACATTGATATTACTTATGATATGTTTGTTCCTGATATTAATAATGTGTGGTTTGATGCCATGGTGATTCCTACCACTTCACAAAATCAAGAACTGGCGCATCAATTCATTAATTTCATGCTTGATCCTGATAATGCGTATCAAAACGCCACTGAAATCGGATATTGTCCTGCATTGAAATCGGCATATCAAGCGATGGTTGCTGACCCTGATTATACGGATATTATTGCTGATTATCCATATTATCCAGGGACTATTTCTCAAGGATATGTGTATCGGGACTTGGGTCCAACTATATATCAACGATTTGAAATTATCTTGGTAAATGCGAAAGGATAACTGTTTTTAAAAATACAATTAAATTCAAAAAAATATATTGCAATCCAAAATGAGCTATGATATACTATAGAAGAGGTGAATATCATGTTACAAATTAAAGGGTTAACAAAAACATATGAAAATGGCAAACGAGCTGCCAGTAATATTAATCTTGATATTCAAGATGGTGAAATTTTTGCGTTTATTGGTCACAATGGTGCTGGAAAGACGACCACGATTAAGTGCGTGGTCGGGTTGCTTAATTTTGAAGCAGGAGATATTACTATTAACGGCTTTTCAATCAAGAAAGATCCGATTGCTTGCAAGAAGATAACAGCCTATATTCCGGATAATCCAGATATTTATGAATCATTAACCGGTATTCAATATTTGAATTTTATTGCAGATATTTATGATATTCCTAAGACGACTCGTCATTTAGACATTGAAACATATGCCAATGATTTTGAACTCACAAAAAATTTAGGTGATTTGATTTCATCTTATTCTCATGGAATGAAACAAAAACTCGTGTTAATTTCCGCTTTTATTCGTCATCCCAAACTTTTAATCTTGGATGAACCGTTTGTTGGGTTGGATCCCAAAGCTGCCTTTACCGTCAAACAAATCATGAAAGAGATGTGTGATTCCGGAGCTATGGTGTTCTTCTCTACCCATGTGTTAGAAGTGGCTGAGAAGTTATGTAGTCGCGTAGCTATGATTCAGCGAGGGGAAATCATTGCTTATGGTACCATGGAAGACGTGAAGGGCGATAAATCTTTAGAAGAAGCTTTCTTGGAGCTTGACAAACATGCGTAAATTTTGGATTTTATTTAAAGTGAATGTCCAGAATACGTTTAGTTTAAATCTCTTAAAGAAGAAATTTGGTAATAAGTCTGGATTTTTGCGAATTGGAATGCCTCTCATTACGATTTTCTTAGGATTACTGTTTTTAGGAATTGCTTTCTTTTACATTGCGATGTATTCACAAGTTTTTGTGATGGCCGGTCAATACGAAGGCATTCTTTATCTGGGATTGGGTCTTGCTGGAGTGATGATGTTGCTCACGACGATTTCAAAAGCACATAGTTATTTGTTTGAATCAAAAGATTTTGATTTACTTATGAGTTTGCCAATTCCACCGCGATCGATTATCGCGAGTAAAATTAGCCAATTGTTGCTTTTGAATTATTTTTCACTGGTATATTTGTTTGTCCCATCGATCATTTTATATGGAATTTATACCACTCCTTCCCTTCTTTTTTATGTGGGGGCGTTAGGGGTATTTATTGCTTTTCCCTTTTTAATTGTAACTATTTGTAGTGCGATTTCGTATGGATTAAATATATTATTAAGTCGGATTAAACGTAAAAATATTTTTCAAGTTATTTTTATGATTCTTTTCTTTATTGCTGTGATGGTCGGATCGACTTCTTTATCTTCATCAATGGCTGTGCTTGAGGGAAATGATATGGATATGATCATTGCTATGTCTGAGTCGATTCAGCGAATTATGAAAATCCTATATTATCCTGGAACGCTGGTTGTAAAGGGATTGACTGGATCAATCGTTCATTATTTATTGTATGTGGGCATTTCTATTTTGCCATTTTTAGGGTTTCTTGTGATTGTTGGTCGAGGATTTGTCAAGGCTCAGAGTCGTTCTAAGATGACCTACACCGATAAAAACTTTGTCTTAAAAGAAGCAGAAGTTACTACTCCTGTAAAAGCGGTCTTTATCAAAGAAATTAAATTATTATTTTCAAATGCATCGGTATTTTTAAATACAGCGATTGGTCCCATTATGAGTACCTTTATGTTGGTGTTTTATTTATTCACTCAAGAAGAATTGTTTACCCAGCTGGGGGGAACCCTTGATCCGGGGATTATGATTGGGTTGCTCATTGCGATTGTCACGGTTATGGGTACGATGATTACGACGACTGCGTCAAGTATATCGCTTGAAGGCAAACAATTTTGGATTGTTAAGGTGGCTCCAGTTGCTCCAACATCTATTTTTAAAGCCAAAGTCTTGGTGAATTTTATCTTAGTCATTCCAACTACCATTATTAATAGTGTTGTGGTTGCCATTGTCTTTAAACCTAATCTATTTTTGATGGCGATGTTTATCATCATTCCGCTGATTGTCAATCTATTAATAGGATCTTTAGGACTTTTTATTAATTTGCTTTTCCCAAAATTAAACTGGGATAATCCTTTAAAAGCGGTGAAGCAAGGAATGAGTGTTGTGTTAACGATGTTTGCTAGTTTAATTGTTTCGGCTGTTTTAGTTGTTGTTTTCGTTTTAACAAGTCCGTTAGTCGGCAGCGACGTGAGTTTCCTATTGGTGATTCTTATCAGTGGATTGGGGCTTACAGGGGTTATTTGGTTACTTAAAACGGTGGGAGTAAAAAGGTATCACTCCATTCCCGCTTAAACCAAGAGAAATTCTCTTGGTTTTTTTTGATAACGGGTATTACTTGAAAAAAAATTGTTTTTTTGTTATAATAAGTATATAAGAAAATGATAAAAGGAAAGGAGTTTACCCTATGAATATTATTAAAATGTTACCATTTTTGGATGAATCTAGTAAAAAGGATTTAGTGAATGCCATTATTAATCGTGAAATTGATATGAAAGACTTAAATGTTATTGCCCTATTGCCATTTTTAGAGGATGATGAAATTGAAAAAATTTTATTATTTGCTTTAGATGAAAAAATTCATGTAAATCCCATTGCCATTCTTCCGTTTACGAGTGAGGCAGCTTTAAATCGATTGATAGAAAAGATTCAACGAGGAGAAATTGAAGGAATTGGACTGGAATCGATTGCCCCTTTCTTGAATGAGGAACAAATTCGCTGTTTGTTTAAAAAAGAATTTAACAAAATGAAAATTAAATAAAAGAAAGAAGACAATCCTAACTGGATTGTCTTCTTTTGCAAATTTTGCTTGCAAAAATGAGTTTTTTTTAGTATAATAACTCTTGCTTGTTAGGGGTATAGTTCAATGGTAGAACAGCGGTCTCCAAAACCGTCGATGTGAGTTCGAGTCTTACTACCCCTGCCATTTTATGGCGATCGTGGCGAAGTGGT
Organism: Bacilli bacterium; assembly: GCA_041667425.1. Taxonomy (GTDB): domain Bacteria; phylum Bacillota_I; class Bacilli_A; order ML615J-28; family CAG-698; genus JAQVOS01. Next base: position 220 of record JBAYFA010000028.1, on the reverse strand, counting down.
TAACGCATCGGATTGTGGCTCCGACACGCGTGGGTTCGATTCCCATCGGTCGCCCCATTAAGAAATTTAGAAAAACTTGTTTTTCAACAAGTTTTTTTATTTAAATTTATTTTTTTTATTTACATTAGATTTGAAATGTGATATACTTGATTTAGATATAGGAGTAAATGATGATTTTTATTTCTATTGAACAATTTTTTAAAGGAGAAAAGTAAATGAA
>JBAYFA010000027.1:0-9605 GCA_041667425.1 Bacilli bacterium | reverse complement strand
TAAGGAGAGAAATATAATTGGGATAAGTTGCCAATCCCATTGTGCCAAGAAGTCCTAACCCTTTCTGTAAGTGAGGATGTTTAATAATCACTTCAATCGTGGCCTCAATAATACTAATGATAGGAAGGCCTATCTCTTTTTGAAGAGTAGAATAACAATAGTGAGCGGTATTACAAGGCATGATGAGCATATCAGCTCCTAGGTCTTTTAATCCGATAGCAGATGATAAAATAGCAGGATAGGGGTCTTTTGTTTTATTGATTAAAAAATTGGTTCGATCTGGAATCAATGTATTATTGTCAATGAAGATGCGCAGATGCTCTTGGTCGACGGAGGCACTTGTATAATGAATGATTCGTTCAAATAGAACAGCCGTTGCCAGTGGACCCATTCCTCCAATAATACCTAGTTTCTTTTTCATAGATAAATCCTCCCATGAAGTACATTGATTGTGATTTAGTTTATCATATTCCATCGCGATTTACAAGATTTAATCGCCGGATTATTGTTTCATCACGTCTTTCTTTATTTATTATAGGACCGTATAATTTCATATTAATTGCTTTCAATGATAGGGAATTCATGATATAATAAAGTGTTATAAGAGGTGTTTTTATATGAGACAAACTATACCATTAAACTTCAATTGGCTATTTTCACGATCTAGTCAAGACGATGTAATTAAAAATTATCAAGAAATTCAAGGATTTGAAGTTATCGACCTTCCTCACAATGCGGTTGATATTCCCTATCATAATTTTGATGTGAATCGAATTCAAGGAACCTTTACTTATAAAAAAATATTATTCATTGAAGAACAATGGAGCGAATCAGATCTCATTATTACCTTTGGAGGGATTAGTCATATCGCTGATGTGTTTATCAATGATGAATTTGTAATGACGCATCGGGGAGGATATACTCCATTTGCGGCCAATATCACTGATTATGTTGAGTTTGGAAAAGAAAATATGTTGACTATAATCGTGGATAGTCATGAAAATGTCTTTGTTCCTCCCTTTGGAGGAGCAGTCGATTATTTGGGATATAGTGGTATTTATCGTGAAGTTGATTTGCAGGTTTTAAATAAAGAGCGAATCCTCGATTGTCAAATTCAAACTCCCAATCCGTTGCAATCCAATATCGTGATGTTAACCCTTGATTTATCAACCGATTATGGTGTGTTGGAAGTGGGAATTTCTAGTCAAGAAACAGATCTCATTATTACCAAAGTTAAAATTCAATCCAAACAAATGCAAATTAAAATTGATGTGGGTCAAAAAAATTTATGGGATTGTGAGGACCCTTATTTATATTATGCGGATATCAAACTAGTTCAAAATGACCAGTTATTTGATCGATTTACCACTCATTTTGGGTTTCGAGATATTCAATTTCGAAAAGATGGTTTTTATTTAAATAATAAATTAACCAAGCTAATCGGATTAAATCGTCATCAAAGTTATCCGTATGTTGGATATGCCATGCCTAAAAGTATGCAAATTGACGACGTTGATTTACTCAAATATGAATTGGGGTGTAACGTCGTCCGAACCTCTCATTATCCACAATCAGTCCACTTTATCAATCGATGTGATGAAGTGGGTCTCTTGGTGATGGAAGAAATTCCCGGATGGCAACATATTGGATCGCTTGAATGGCAAGAATTAGCCTATAGAGATGTGCATGATATGATTATGCGAGATCGCAATCACCCATCTATTATTTTATGGGGAGTTCGAATCAATGAATCCAGTGACGAGCATGATTTCTATACCAAAACTAATGAGATTGCAAGAACTCTTGATCCCACTCGTCCAACGGGAGGGGTGCGAAACATTCCCCATAGTGAGTTTTTAGAAGATGTGTATACCTTTAATGATTTTATACATACAGGAACTAATCAACCGATTTCGAAAAAGCAATCGATTACCAGAATGAAAAATCCCTATTTGATTACGGAATTTAACGGACATATGTTTCCAACAAAACGAGGTGATGATGAAGTTCATCAATTAGAACATGCACTTCGTCATGCGCGCATTATCAATGCCGTGATGAATCCCAAGAATAAAATAGCGGGAGCCATTGGGTGGTGTATGAATGACTATAATACCCATCCTGATTTTGGAAGCGGAGATTTGATTTGCTATCATGGGGTTCTGGATATGTATCGTTTGCCTAAATTGGCACATGCTGTCTATGCATCACAACAAGATTTGCGCCCAGTGATGGCGATTTCATCGCGGATGAATATGGGTGATGTCCCTGGGGGACAATTAGGAAAGATATATTGTTTTACGAATATGGATTATGTGAAAGTCATTCGTAATGGGGAAGTGATTCAGACAAGTTACCCCGATCAACATGAGTTTCCTTATTTACGCCATGCGCCCATCATTATTAGCGACCTGATTGGCGATAGTTTAATTCGACATGAACATTTTTCTAAAAAAGATAGCAACATCACCAAACGAGTCATTAAAGAAATCGTCGCCAGAGGGGCTAATTTAACAATGATCTCCAAGTTACGGGTTTTATATTTGCTTCAAAAATACCATTTGACTTATGATGAAGGGGTAAAACTAATTTTCAAATACATGAGTGGATGGGGTAATATTAAAAATAATTATCGGTTTGAAGGATATATCGGTGAAGAAAAAGTATTGACACGAACGTTTGCTGAAGTGGAATCAACGGCCTTGATTCTTGAAGTTCCACGCAAGACCATGATGATTGCGGATACGTATGACGTTATGCGCATCATCGTTAAAAAAGTCAATCAACATCAAGAAATGCTTCCCTATTGTTCTGATGTGGTTCATATTAGGGTGAGTAAGGCTGCCACACTCATTGGACCTAATCATCTCGCTCTTGTTCAAGGAGAAGCCGCCTTTTATATTAAAACAAACAATACCACTGGCGTTGCCGTTATTGAAGTAACGGATGATGAACACCCATGTGTTGAAATGGTCGTAGTTAACTCATGAAAAAAGAGTATACCATTGAAGAAAGAGCCGCCTTTTTAGAGGGGCAGAATGTTTGGCAAACTCATACGTTTGAACAATATCAGCCATTGTTTATGGCAGATGGTCCTCATGGTCTTCGTAAACAACGCAACTTAAGTGACCATTTGGGCTCTCAAGGGAGTGAGGTTGCTATTTGTTATCCAACTGCTAGCTTGTTGGCTTGCAGTTTTGATCCCGCGTTAGTTGAAAAAATGGCAACCTTATTGGCAACGGAAGCGGCGGCGATGGGGGTTCATATCCTTTTAGGACCAGGCATTAATATCAAACGAAATCCACTGTGTGGGCGCAACTTTGAGTATTTTTCAGAAGATCCTTTGTTGAGCGCGACGCTTGGACGAGCGTATGTAAAAGGGCTTCAACAAGCTGGTATTGGTTGTAGTGTTAAACATTTTTGTTGTAATAATCAAGAAACATTCAGGTTTCATGCCGATAGCATTGTCGATGAGCGAACCCTACATGAAATCTACTTGAAGGCATTTCGTGCTTGTGTTCAGGAAAAACCAGCCAGTATCATGGCCAGTTATAATCGAATCAACGGATATTATGCGACGGAGCATCCTAAACTTAAAAAAGTGTTACGAGAAGATTGGGCATATCAAGGGTTATTAATATCTGATTGGGGAGCAATTTCTAACCGAATTCAAGCGGTTAAAAACGGACTTGATTTAGCGATGCCATCAAGTCATGGGTATTATACCCAAGCACTCATTCGCGAGTCCAAAGTATCAGATGATATTCGGGTTGCGATTAATCAATCATTTAAACGCATTACTAATACCATTGTCACTTATCAAAGACAATCTATTCCGTCTTTTAAGTTAGATGACCATCACGAGGAAGCGCGAAAATTAGCGAGCGAATCCATGGTTTTACTTAAAAATGATGGGATTCTTCCTCTTCAAGCAAAGGAGAAGGTTCTCTTTATTGGCGCTTTTACTAAAGAATTTAGATATCAAGGAGGAGGATCTTCTTATATCAATTCGTATCGCATTGATCAAATTGAGGCGTGTTTACCAGAATATATGGATCATCCCGCTTGTATTGAAGGCTATAGCCTCGATGAAGATGGATGGAATCCTGCTTTATATGAAGAAGGAGAAAAATTAGCGGGTCTTTATCATAAAGTGGTCTTATTTTTAGGCCTTCCTTTAGCTTATGAAACGGAAGGATTAGATCGATCTCATTTGAATTTACCAGTTGGGCAAAGTAAACTCTTAAAACGTCTCCTTATGATTAATCCCAATTTGGTGTGTGTTATTTGTAGTGGGTCGGTTGTGAATTTACAATTAGCTAGTCAAGGGAAGGGGCTTCTGATGGCTTATCTAAGTGGAGAAGCGGGAGCTCGAGCTATTTTGGATATTTTATATGGACGGGTGAATCCATCAGGTCGATTGGCTGAGTCCTTTATTGAGCAAGCGGAAGAATGTAATGCAGCCATTCAAAAACAAGATCGGGTATTCTATAATGAAACGATTTATGTGGGATATCGGTATTACACCACGTATAACAAACCTGTGTTATATCCATTTGGATATGGACTCAGTTATACTACTTTTTCTTATCGAGATTTAGTTGTTTCTAATCGTATTTTGAACCAACCGATTCAGGTGTCATGTGTAGTTCAAAACGCGGGCAATCGTGCGGGTAAAACTGTTGTTCAACTATATATTGAAAATAATCAATCGAGCGTTTATAAAGCAAAGCGGGAGTTGTGTCAATTCAAAAAGATATTACTTGCTCCAAAGGAAGAAGTTAAAGTTGAATTTACGATTTCAAAAGAAGACCTTAGTTATTATGACGTGTATGCTCATGACTTTTTAAGTAACGCGGGTGAATATAAAATTCAAATATGTGAAGATGTTAATCATGTGATATTAGAAGAATTAGTGGCTCTCGTCGAAGAGGATCCTCGTTTTCAAGAACATCCTAAAACTAGTTATTGTAAAAAGCAATATGATCCTCGTGATTTTGAGGCCATTTATGGAAAACCACTTCCTCGTCCGATGAATCGAAAACGGCCATTTACGATGGATTCAACATTACTAGATTTACGCGCTTCCATTATGGGAGCCATCATCGGCTTTTTTATGGTCCGAATAGCCAATAAGACAGTGAAGACACCTGAAAAATGGTTGCAAGTGGTCATGAAAAGCACGATGAAGGAAACCCCTATTCGTAGTTTAGCGATGATGAGTGATGGGGTGTTGCCGCTGGTGGTTGCCGAGGGCATTATTGATATTTGTAATTGGCACTGGATTCGGGGGATTCAAAAAATTATGAAAGGACGATTATCAGATGAAGTGGTATAAAAAAGAAGCCGTCTATCAAATATATCCTAGAAGTTTTCAAGATAGCAATGATGATGGAATTGGGGATTTGCAAGGCATCATTCGCCGACTTGATTACATTAAATCGTTGGGTGCGGGCATCATTTGGTTATCGCCCATTTATCAATCCCCAATGGATGATAATGGGTACGATATTTCCGATTATTATCGAATTCATTCTGATTATGGGACCATGGACGACTTTGATCAATTGCTTGACCACATTCATCGCACTGGATTAAAACTCGTGATGGATTTAGTCATTAATCATACGTCTGATGAACATCCATGGTTTGTAGAAGCGAAAAAGTCCAAAGATAATCCCAAACATGACTATTATATATGGAAGGATCATCCCAATAATTGGACTGGATTTTTTGGCGGTCCTGCTTGGGAATATAATCCAGAGACACAAGAGTATTATTTGCATTTGTTTTCAAAAAAACAACCGGACTTGAATTGGGAAAACCCTGAGGTTCGAGATGAAATTAAAAAGATGTTACGTTTTTGGTTGGATAAAGGAGTTGATGGATTCCGGTGTGATGTCATTAACTTATTATCTAAAACCCCTGCGCTTCCTCGGGGGAAACCTTCGCTTATTTTATGTGGAAAAGAACATTATATTAATGGTCCTCGTATTCATGAATATTTAAAAGAATTAAAGACCGATGTTTTTGACCATTATGATTGTTTTACGGTTGGAGAATGTGTTTTTCTGACTCCGAGACAAGCCCTCGCTTATATTGAAAACGAAAAAGAATTGAATATGGTGTTTCAATTTGAACATATGTCTGCTGATTGTTTTTTTATAAAATGGTTTCCGCGAACATATCGTCCAATTCGCTTAAAAAAAGCACTTAGTCGATGGCAGAACCAAGTAAATCCAACGGGATGGAATACTTTGTATTTAGAAAATCATGACCAACCACGAAGTGTTTCGCGATTTGGGTCGTTGCGATATCACTATGAATCAGCAACGATGCTTGCCAGTTGGTATTTATTGCAAAAAGGAACGCCTTTTATTTATGAAGGACAAGAAATTGGAATGACCAATGCCCCCTTTACGGGCATTGAGGAATACCGTGACGTTGAAACTTTGTCTATTTATCGTCAATTCAAGCGATTATTCGGTCATAAAAAAATGATGTCAAAAATAATGAAAATGAGTCGTGATCATGCGCGAACTCCTATGCAATGGGATAAAACGCCTTATAGTGGATTTAGCCATGTGGAGCCATGGTTGGGTATCAACCCCAATTATTCAACGATTAATGTGGAAGCTAATTTAGCCAATCCGCACTCTATTTATCATTTTTATCAACAAATATTGACACTTCGTCATCAATATCCCTCGCTTCTTGAAGGAGATTACCAAGAACTATATCCAAATCATCGTGATATTTTTTTCTATACGCGTTTTACTAAAGACGAAACTTGTATCATTGTTGGGAATATGAAGTCCATTAGAAGACGCCTTCCGTCTGCAGATAGTCTTCACTATCCTATTATCCTCTCTAATTATCAAACTCATCACGACTATTTAGCCCCCTATGAAGTCAGAGTCTATCTGAAGGAGAAATAAAATGAACGAAAAAGTTAGTAAGAGAACCAAGTACGCTTATTGTTATGGAGGTATTGGCCGAGATATGGCTTATACGCTCGTTAGTATGTTTTTAATGAGTTTCTTTACTGATGCTATTGGCGTTAGTAACTGGGAGATTGGTGGAATCACCATTATTTTAACGATTATGAATATATGGGATGCTATAAATGATCCTCTGATGGGGGTAATTGTTGATAACACTCGAACCAGATGGGGAAAATTTAAACCATGGGTTTTAATTGGAGCCATTTTGAGTGGAATTTGTATTTTCCTTTTATTCCAAAACTTTGGATTATCAGGAGTTCCATTTTTAATTGTGTTTACCGCTATTTATTTCTTATTTGAAGCGACCTTTACCACCAATGATATTGCGTATTGGTCAATGTATCCTGCTTTTACTTCAGACCCAAAAGAACGGGAATCCATTGGATCTTTGGCACGTTTTTGTGCATCCTTGGGCGGATTTATTGTGGCGGGATTAGCCGCTCCGATTTATCAAAATTATAATGGCGGACCAAAAGAAGCCTTTTTTATCATGGCCTTAGTCATTGTTTTAATATATATTTTATGTCAAGTGATGGTGGTGGTATTGGTTAAAAACAAACATATTGACAACCCTGCCCCTCAAGAAGAAAAAATGAGTTTCAAAGGCATTTTTCAAAAAGTATTACATAATGATCAATTACTTATTATTTTATTAGGATTTTTCTTATTTGAAGCTGCATTTGGACTGACTATTGGCTTAGGACTCTATTATTTCAATTATGATCTTATTTTTTATGGGGGAGCTGAATACACTGTTTTCTTAGGAGTCTTGGCAATTGGTCAATTGTCTTCAATTGGGACTTTTAGCTTGGTTGCGAAAAAATTATCACGACGACAAATATATTTGTATTCGGTAGTGATGATTACGATTGGATACTTGTTATTCTTTTCGATTGGATATGTGCTTCCTGTGAACATTATTTTTATTGCTATTGCTGGATTCTTATTGTTTTTTGGCCAAGGATATATTCAAGTGATGCTTTATGTGTCAATAGCGGATACGATTGAATATGGGGAATGGAAATTGGGAACCCGTAATGAAAGTGCAGTCTATGCGATTCGTCCATTTGCAACAAAACTATCTAGTTCACTCAAACAAATTATTGTTGGAATTATCCTGATTGCATCGGCGTTTAATACGTCTATTATTAATCGATTGACCGAATTTAAAGATGCTTTTCCAACAGCCACCGCTTCTGAATCTCAAGCGATGATTCGCCTGTTTTATAGTGAATCGGGGAATGAAAATTTAATTCGTTTTAATTTAAGACTAGGAATGATGATTATACCGATGATTCTTGTGGTTGCAAGTTACATTGTGTATCGAAAACTATATAAGATTGATGATGTTTTTTATCGCCAAATTATTACGGATATTTCAGCACGGAAGAGTTTAAAAAATGATTAAAATAACAGGATCCATTATTCACCTTGAAACGAAGAAGACTGCTTATATTATGGAAATTACCCCGAGTGGGTTACTCCTTCATCATTATTATCATGAAGCGGTTCCATTTTATGATTATCGTCCAATTCTTCAACATGTAGAAGGAGGAATGGGAACTGCTTGTTTATATGAGGGTCATGATGAAGAATTTATTGATGCTCTTGATCAAGAACTTTCTACCATCGGTAAAGGCGATTATCGTGAAAGTCTTGTCAGTGTGTATCACGAAAAACTCGGATTTATGAATAATTTTAAAGTTGTGGGATATGAAGTGTTGAATGAATGCCCCGTGAATGAGGGGCTGCCGATGAGTTATGGAGCCGATCAAGTCTTACGAATTGATTGTTGGGAAGAACGGTTCCATGTAACGTGCCACCTATTTTATCAAGTGTATGAAGAGAGTAACGTTATTACGCGGTTTCTTCAACTTAAAAATGAATCTTCTGAAGTCTATCAAGTACGACGGGCGATGAGTCTACAGTTAGATATGACTAATGAGGCCTATCAATTATTGACTTTTGATGGTGCGTGGAGTAAAGAGCGCCATCTTGTTTGCAAGCCACTTACCTCTGGTATTTATGTAAATGATAGCAAATGTGGTGCTAGTTCCAATAAACACAACCCTTTCTTTATTATAAAAGCTCCCCATACGGATGAAGATAATGGTGTGGCTTATGGATTTAATGTCGTCTATAGTGGCAATCATGCTAGTATTATTGAAACCACTCCTATCGGGAAATTAAGAATATTAACGGGAATTAATCCGCATGCATTTGAAGTGAAGCTTGCACCAGGGGCAACATTTATGACCCCTGAAGCGGTGATGACATTTTCGGCGCACGGATTAAATCATCTATCACAAAATATGCATCACTTTATCAATCATCATATTGTACGGGGGCCATATGCCAATCAAATTCGTCCTGTTTTACTGAACAATTGGGAAGCCACCTATTTTAATTTTAACGAAAAAGTCATTTTAAAGATGGCTCAAAAAGCCAAGGATGTGGGCGTTGACGTCTTTGTTCTAGATGATGGTTGGTTTGGGAAACGCCATAACGATCGCGCTTCTTTAGGAGATTGGGTTGCTAATCTTCACAAGTTACCTCATGGATTGAAAGGATTATCTGAAAAAATTAAGGCAATGGGTCTTG
>JBAYFA010000026.1:0-9656 GCA_041667425.1 Bacilli bacterium | reverse complement strand
TTTGGAATTGCTCAATTACACCAAATGCGTGGACGAGTTCGGAGGAGCGATTACCAAGCGACATGTTTTTTAATCAGTAAATCAACAGTAGAATCGTCAATTAAGCGATTAAAATTGATTGAAGAGAATAGTGATGGGTTTGTCTTAGCGGAAGAAGATCTCTTGATTCGTGGTCAAGGTGATATCTTTGGCGAAAAACAATCAGGACTTGTCAATTTTAAGATGGCAAATATCATCACGGATAAAGAGATGCTTGAAGAAGTGAATCTCATTGCTGAAGATATGATAGAATCACGGTTGTTGTTTGATGATCAAACGTATGAAAATTTACTAACTATTGCCCATCATAATTATGAAGAAAAGAAAGAAAATTTAGAATAGAGGATTTATATGGTTAAATTAGCAATTGATATAATGGGAGGCGATTTTGCTCCCGATGAAATCATTAAAGGTGTCAATCTCGCAATGAGTACTTATGATGATCTTGAATTGACCTTATTTGGGGATGAGGTTAAAATTAACGCTCTTCTCATCCCACATCCCCGAGTTCATGTTGTACATGCACCTGAAAAAATCGACATGGGTGAAAAAAACCCCATCAGTGTTATTCGTCGTAATAAAAACATATCACTTGTTCAAACCTTTCATGCTTTGCATGAAGGCTTGGTTGACGGAGCGGTGACTGCTGGACCGACTCAAGGAGTCATTGTTGCCAGTCATTTGATTGTTCGTCGTTTACCTGGAATGAAGCGTGTGGCTTTATGCCCGACTCTTCCGATGTTTGCTGGTAAAACCCGCTTGCTGTTAGATGTTGGTGCAAATATTGATATTCGTCCCGAACATATGTTACAACATGCAATGTTTGCCTCAGTCTATGTAGCGGAAACCCAACATATTGAAAAACCTCTTGTCGGATTAATTAATATCGGTGCAGAACCTGGTAAAGGACGCCCATTAGAACAAGAAATTTTTCAATTATTATCTAACTCTTCTCATATCAATTTTTACGGAAATGTTGAACCAAAAGATATTTTAACAACCGATTGTGATATTTTGATCACGGATGGGTTTTCTGGAAATCTTGTGATGAAATCAATTGAGGGCACTGCTAAAGCGTTGGGTATGGCCTTAAAAGAAGAAATTGCACGAACCTTGTGGGGAAAGATTGGATATCTTTTTATGAAAAAAAATTTAAAAGCATTTAAAAAGCGGATGAGTGCTGATGATGTTGGTGGAGCTGTGATTTTTGGAGTAGATGGAATTATTGTGAAAGCCCATGGATCAAGCAATGCATTTGCTTTTTCTCGCGCCATTCATCAAGCACGCTTGGCTGTTTTAGGAAATGTGGTTTCTATTATGAAAGAGAAGTTGGTCGCTGAAAATGAACAATGATGATTTCTTTAACCATCTGTCTGAGTTCGCCTTAAAATATAATTTTAAAATTCATCAGGAACAAATCTTTCGTCAAGCTTTGACTCATCCCTCTTATGCTAATGAAAATGAAGGAGAAGATTATGAACGTCTTGAATTTTTAGGCGATTCAATTCTTGATTTTCTGGTTAGTGAATACTTGTATCAGAATTTTAAGTTAGCTGAAGGGGATATGACCAAGATTAGAGCTAAATTTGTTTGTACCACTGCGAATGCGGAGTATAGCCGTGAACTAGGACTTCCAAGTCTTATCTTACTTGGACATGGTGCCCGAGAACACAATGAGAGTACTCATGCCGTTCTTGCTGATGTTTTTGAATCTTTTTTAGGAGCTCTTTATGTGGATCAAGGATTAGACGTTGTCCGTGCCCTTATCCAGAAAATTGTTCTTCCAAAAATTAATCTTCAAAAAATCGATTTCTTTATTGATTATAAGAGTAAATTACAAGAATATATTCAAGCGGAAAGTCGTCAAGGAGTTAATTATATCTTAATTGAAGAAGTGGGACCGCCACATGATAAGACTTTTACAACTTGTGTAAATCACGATGGAGTTATCCTTGGAAGTGGTCAAGGAAAGTCAAAAAAAGAGTCAGAGCAAAATGCTGCCAAAGATGCCCTTCAAAAAGTAGCGAGGTGATTGGATGCGTCAATATTATAAATTGATTAAAAATAAGACTATTTCATTTGATGCTTTATTAATTGAAAAATATCATTTATTAGGCCTTAATGAAGTGGATGTCTTGTTATTAATTAAACTTCAACATTTATTACAGCTTGGGAAACGAAAACTTTCTACAAAAGAATTGGCTCCTACTATGAGTATTTCTATTACCACCATCAGTAAACGATTGGTCGAACTGGTGAACAATGGATTTATTAGTCTATCTTTATCTGATAAAGATCAGTCAGAAACATTTTCTTTGGATGAAACCTATAAGAAATTAGGGGCACTTTTAGAACAAGGGGATGAAAAAATTGAAGTGGAAGGCACAAGTAATGACATTAAGACGGTGGTAGGACGATTGGAAAGTGAATTTCATCACTTATTATCACCTTTAGATTTAGAAGTGGTTCGTCATTGGATTATAGATGATCATTTTTCAGTAGAAGCGATTGAAGACTCGCTATTGGAATGCGTTAAAATGAAAAAGTTAGATGTTAAGTACATTGATCTCTTGCTCAATAAAAAAGAAAAAAAACCAGTCTCTTCTGGACCGGCTGAAAATCTTCAAGAATTATTTAATAATGTGTATGACAAAAAATGATGTTTTCTCAACATTAAAAACAATGTTTCCTCATGTTGGGTGTGAACTCAATTATCAATCTCATTATGAATTATTAGTGTCGGTCATATTGTCAGCTCAAACAACTGATAAACGAGTTAATATGGTGACAGTGGAATTGTTTGAAATCTATCCCGATTTAAGTTCTTTATCGCAGGCTGACCCGGATGTTTTAAAACGGATTATTGGCTCTTTGGGATTGTATCAAACCAAGTCAAAAAATTTAATTCAAATGGCTAATCAGGTTATTAATCAATTTGAGGGAAAAATTCCCAATACGCTTGAAGAATTGACAACTTTAGCAGGAGTTGGAAGAAAAACTGCTAATGTGATGTTAAGTGAAGGATTTCATATTCCAGCCATGGCGGTTGATACGCATGTTAAACGGGTATCCAATCGATTAGGGCTGGCTCATTCAGATAATCCTGATGTGGTCGAAGAATCATTACAAAAAGTATTTCCTCGTAGTCAATGGCATGAGGCGCATCATCTAATGATTCATTTTGGTCGATATATTTGTAAAGCTAAAAAACCAGATTGTTTCCGATGTCCATTTGAATGTGAATTTCGAGAAGCTCCTTTTGAAACAGAAAAAATGCTGCATTAAGCAGCATTTTTTTAATACATTCCTTGTGGCATTGGGGCTTCTTTTTCTTCTTTGTCTTCAGCGACGGCTGCCTCAGTTGTAATAAAGAGAGCAGAAATAGAAGACGCATTGAGAATAGCACTTCGAGTTACTTTGGTTGGGTCAACGATGCCAGCTTTGAACATATCTGTCCATACTCCATTTTTTGCATCAAAGCCCATGTTTTTCTTGGCTTTCTTTTGAAGATCGACGATTTCACTTGCATCGAATCCTGCGTTTTCAGCAATTTGATATAATGGAGATGTGAGGGACTCCATGACCACATTGATTCCTTTTTGAATATCAATGATATCAGATTTCAAAGTTGGTTTGAGTTCATTGTATATTTCAACAAGGGCAGCTCCGCCACCGATAACAATTCCTTCAGCAACAGCTGCTTTTGTGGCATTGAGGGCATCCTCAATTTTTAATTTCTTTTCTTTAAGTTCTGTTTCAGTTAAGGCGCCTACTTTGACGATGGCAATTCCGTTGGATAATTTACCGAGTCGTTCTGTATAGCGTTTTTTATCATAGTCGCTCGTTAAATTTTCAATTTGTTTTTTAAGTTCAGCTATTCGTTTTGCGATGGACTCTTTATCTCCAACGCCATCGATAATGGTAGTGGTGTCTTTACCAATGATGATTTTTTTAGCAGATCCCAAATGTTCCAATTTGATGTCTTTGAGTTCCATATTTAAATCTTTTGTAAAGAAGGTTGCGCCTGTTAAAGTAGCAATATCGGCCAACATTTCTTTTTGATTGTCACCAAAGCCAGGGGCTTTGGTTGCAACGACATTAAATGTTCCTCGAAGCTTATTAACAATTAAAGTTCCAACAACCTCATTTTCTAAATCATCAGCAATGATTAGAAGCGGTTTGCTTGCTTGAACAACTTCTTCTAATATAGGTAAGATATCTTTAATGGTGGTAACTTTTTGATCAGTGACTAAAACATAGCCATTTTCGATGACGATTTCCATCTTTTCACGATCGGAGACCATATAAGGAGAAACATATCCTTTATCATATTGCATTCCTTCGGTGATTTCTAGATACGTATCAAATCCTTTAGATTCATCGACACTAATAACTCCTTCATGACCGACTTTTCTCATGGCATCAGATATAATTTGACCAACTTCTTCATTGCCAGAAGAAATAGTAGCGACACTTGCGATATCTTCGTCAGTATCAACGGTATGTGATTTTTCTAATAATTTAGAAGCCACTGCTTTTCCGGCCCGTTCAATTCCTTCACGAACAAAGACGGGGTTGGCTCCTTTTTCGACTGCATCAATTCCACGGTGAATCATTGCTTGAGCGAGGATGGTTGCTGTGGTGGTACCATCTCCGGCTACATCATTGGTTTTATTGGCCACTTCATACACGAGTTTTGCACCCATGTTTTCAAAGCGATCTTTCATTTCGATTTCTTTAGCAATGGTGACTCCATCATTGGTAATAAGTGGTGATCCATAGCCTTTATCTAAAACAACATTACGTCCCTTTGGACCTAAAGTGATTTTTACAGTATTGGCGAGTTGGTCAACCCCCTTTAACATGAGGGTTCTTGCATCTTTTGAAAAACGAATTTCTTTACTCATATTATTCCTCCATTATTGCGAGAATATCTTTTTCAGCAATTAATAGATATTCTTCATCATTGTATTTGAATTCTGTAGTTGAATATTTTTTGAATACGACCTTATCGTTTACTTTGACTGTTGGTAAAACGACTTCATTGTTGACTCTTGAACCAGATCCAACGGCAATAACTGTTGCAAATTGGGGCTGTTCCTTTACATCTCCGGTTAGAATGATGCCACTATGGGTTTTCTTTTCTGCTTTTTCAAGTTTTAACACGACATTGTCGTGCAATGGTTTTAACATGATTGTTTCCTCCTCTAAAAATATAATCTTCCATTTGTGGATAAATATATTATAGCACAGTATATTAGCACTGTCAATAGTTGAGTGCTAAAAAATGCAAAATATTATCATATAAAAACAACCTGAAGTAAAATTATCAGGTTGTTTATGATTCTTTATGAGAAGTAATGAGAGTTAATTTTTGGAAAATTGCTTCATCTCCAGTGGCATGAGTTTGTTTTTGATTGGTATAGGTTACAAATGATCCCGGTTGACCTTTCACTTTTTTTACATATTTAATTAATGTATAATCGACTGCACAAACTCCTTGTACTTTGGAATAAAAAGCAGCCAGAGTTGCTCCATTTTCAATAGACTTAAGGGTGAGGGATCCTCTTAAAATGACATGACTACCTGGATAGGCTACGACATGGAAAAAGATATCTTTCGATTTAGCAAGGGTGTGAGTGACATAATTGTTTTGGATATTGTTTTTTCCAACAAAATACAAATTATTATTTTCGTCTTGATAGGTTAGATACTGAGGCTTTGCCTTTCCGCTTCGTCCTTTAGGAGGATGCATTTCTTGAATGATTTCTTTGAGATCACTAATCGTTGCATGAGCAGTTTGGCGTAATAAGGTTTGTAAATATAATATGCGCGATTGTGTTTCTTCCATCATTTTTGATAAGGTATCAATGGTTCTCTTTGCTTTTTTGTATTTTGTAAATAAGTAATTGACATTGTCACTAGGCGTTTTTTTAGGGTCTAAAGGAATGGTTATGTTTTGATTGGTATAAAAATTGAAGACTGTGATTTCTGATTGGTATTTTTTAACAAGATGAAGATTGGATGACAAGACATTAGCGGTTTCGCGTAGTATTAAATTAGCTTTAGCGGTTTCCCATTCTTGTAATTGCTTTTGTAGTTTTCCTTGTGTTTTTTTGAGTTCTCTTTGGATGGCTTGTTCTAATCGCTTTTCGTCGTTTTGTAATTGTGAGGTTTGTTGTTTGGTTGTTAAGACCGTTTCTAAAAGGGCTGATAGTGTAGAAAATTGAGTCCGTTTTCCGACTAAAGATGGAAGGTCAAAGGCGTGAAAGTAAGATCCTTGATCCCATTCAATTAAAGTCGGAGATAAATGTGCTTGTTGGATGAAGTCAAGACATCCAAGTTCGTCCACTTCGGCCATGAGGACTCTAGACATTCCCTCTAATGGGAGTTTGATTTCTTTTAAGGTAAAGGGGTTATATTGATGAGATTCTAAATACGTATAAGTTGCTCGGGGAGTGATAATACGTTCATCAGTTATATAACTTCGTTTATAACTTTCAAGGATTATGTTGTTTTCGTCGGTGAAGATCATATTACAAGATCGACCAATTAATTCTAAAATGAGATGAAGACGATGAAGATATCCGAGTTCATCACGTTTTTCAAGGCCAATGGTCACCATGCGGTCATTATTATATTGAGTAATGTCATGGATAATACTTCCTTCAATGTGTTTTTTTAAAAAAGAAGATAAGTGATTAGGTTGGCCCATGGCTTCAAAATTGGTAAGTCGTAAATGAGGATGATTGGCATCTAATGAAATAAGAAGCCGTTTCTTTGAAGACAAGTATAAAATGAAATCAGTAGGATTGAGATTTAAAAATTTGTGAATTCGTTCGCCAAGAATTGATGCATTTAATTCTGATACAAGAAAATGGATAAAGACTCCATCGATGGGCATATAATCACCTCATCTCATTTTAGCACATTTTGGATTAAAATTCAAAAAAAACTTTAATAAAGGTAAGAAATGGTGTATAATATATTTATAATGAGGTAGTGTATGAAATTAGATGAGAGAGGCTTATTAATTGTCTTGTCAGGACCATCTGGTGTTGGTAAAGGGACTGTACGGGAAGCGTTGTTTAAAATGCCGGGACATGATTTAGTGTATTCGGTATCAATGACCACGAGGACTCCTCGTCAAGGAGAGATTAACGGCCAAGATTACTGGTTTGTGTCTCGTGAAGCATTTCAACAACGGATTCAAGATAATAGATTTTTAGAATATGCGGAGTTTGTTAATAATTATTATGGAACTCCATTTGATACCATTGAAACGCAACTCTCAGAAGGCAAAGAAGTGGTGTTAGAAATTGAAGTCAACGGTGCTTTGCAAGTGCGCAAAAAGATGAGTGAGGCTATTTTCATCTTTATTGCTCCTCCTACCATGGAAGATTTATATGATCGTTTGCGGTCTCGGGGAACCGAACCGAATGAAATCGTCGAAGCTCGGTGTGAAAAAGCGCGGCGAGAGATTGAACTTGCTTATTTATACGATTATATTGTTGTAAATGATACGGTTGAAAATGCTGCTGATAAAATTATCGCCATTATTCGTGCGGAACATGCGAAAACAGAGCGAACTATTGCGACCTATCACAAAATGTTTTTACAAAAAGATGATAATGAGAGGAAGTAATTCGATGAATCATAAAAAAGACGGAATGCGCTATCCCGCCATTGACCAATTGGTGAGTAAAACCAGTTCAAAATATAAACTTGTCATTGGAGCTGCTATTCGGGCACGCCAAATTATTGCTGGTGATCCCATATTAATTGATTATCCCAATAGTACAAAGCCAATCGGCATTGCTCTAGAAGAAATTTACGAAAACAAAATTGAAATAAGATAGCCAATCTTTTGATTTGGCTTTTTTTTAAAAGGAGGAATGTAGATGTTTGCAAAAGTCGTTGTTGATGTGAAATCAACTCATCTTGACGAAACCTTTGATTATGATATTCCCACGGACCTCGAAGCATATGTCTTTATTGGAAGTCGTGTCCTCGTGTCCTTTGGATTACGCGATATGTTAGGATATGTTGTTGATTTAGTTGAGGACAGTCCCTATCAAGAAAATGCGAAAGCAATAAAGGAGGTCTTTTCTTTTGAGAAAGAGTTAACTGATGACCAAGTGGCGCTAGCAAAAGAATTATCAGTTGATTTAATGGCCCCATTGGTGAGTACGCTTTCGCTTATGATGCCGTCATTTTTAAAAGAACAAAAACGGCAAACCATTCATGTTGAAGATTATCAAGCCTTACATCCTGATTTGGCCCTTCTATTTCAAGGAAAGAAAAAATTATTAATGAATAAAGCTCTGGAGTCTTCAATGAGCCTTATTCGACAAGAAATCAAAAAGGGAACCCTTACCATGGGGTATGAGTTTTATAGTTATGGTGTTCGAAAACGGGTAAAAGTATATCACGTGACGACCAAAGATACTCCATCGTCGTCTTTGCGGGCAAGTATACTCGATTATTTACGAGATCATCCCGAATCTACTGAAGAGGTCTTAGTAGCGATGATTCCTACCAGTGTCCGCTTTCTTCGGAAAATGGCACAAGAAAAACTTATTGCTTATCAAGAAAAGGTGATTCTCCCTCAAGAAGAAACGCCTCAAGTTTTGTATAATAGTCATTTTGAATTTGATCAAACTCAATTAGTGGATAAATATTTTGAAAGTGATAAAAAGCCTTTTTTACTTTTTTCTAACGATGAAACCTTTAAAGGTAAATTTTATTTAAAAATGATTGAATCAAACCTCGCTCATCAACAAATGAGTGTATTTATTGTTCCCAATATTTTAGGAGCAGAGGAGTTATCAACGTTTATACGAGAGCATACTCAAGGGGTAAGATTATACACATATCATAGTAAAAATAGTTACAGCGACAATTTTGAGGCGTATATGAGCCTTAAAACTAATCAGTGCGATATCATCGTCACGACTCCGATGGGAGTTTTTCTTCCCTTCTCGAATGTTGGGTGTTTTGTTGTATCTGAGGAAGAATCGACTGATTATTGTTATGAAAATTTTCCATATTATGATGCAAGAAAAGTGATTCGTAAACGCTTTGATGTTCTTGGAGGCAAACTGGTGTTTGCGTCTTCGACTCCATCAATTGATACGTATTATCAAGCTATGCAAAATCAGTTATATTTGCTTGATGATCATTCTCTGGCGTCTACGCGGGGGACGCTTATCGATATGCGAGAAGAACTTTTAGAAACCAATCAATCGGTATTATCTGAAAAATTGCTTGAGGAAGTTGGCCTTGCTTTAAAAGAACAAAAGATTTCACTACTTATTGTCAATCAAAAGGCTTTTTCTTCGATGATTCGTTGTCGTGAATGTGGTGCCATTCTTCGATGTCCTAAGTGCAACATTCCGTTAGCGGTGTATGAATCGAAAGGAATTGCGCAATGCCATTATTGTGGATATAAAACGGAAAAATATCATCAATGTAGTTGTGGATCGGACCAAATGATTGCCTCAGGCTTTGGAATTGAGCAAGTGGCGAGTAAGGTGGCGATGGCTTTTCCCAAAGCTCGGATTTTATCACTGGCTTTAGATGAACAAAAATCCAGTGATGATTATAATCAATATCTT
>JBAYFA010000025.1:0-9809 GCA_041667425.1 Bacilli bacterium | reverse complement strand
CTGAAGATGCTCCGGTGGTGACTCAAATAACTCCACCGATTTCCCTTGAGGATATTAAAGATGATGATATGATGGTGGCCGCTTTGGTTGCAACCATTGATTATGCTAGCGATGTGAAAACAGATATTCGGTTAACATCGATTAAACAAATAGGTTAGGAGAACTTAATATGAAAGTATATAAAGTAAAAGTAAATGGTAAATTGTACGAAGTAGAATTAGAAAGTGTTCAAGAAGTTGCTGCGCAAGCACCGTCTGTTGCGAAACCAACACCCGTGGCTCCTAGTGCTCCCGTTGTTGGAAAAGCGGCATTGAAAGCACCGATGCAAGGTGTTATCAATGAAGTTCGTGTTAAATCGGGGGATGCAGTCACTAAAGGACAATGCCTGTTTATTCTTGAAGCAATGAAATTAGAAAATGAAATTGTCTCTCCTTATAGCGGCATCGTCAAACAAGTCCTTGTTCAAAAAGGGCAAAATGTTGTTAATCAAGATGTATTAGCGATTTTTGAATAAAATAAATGCAAATTGATAGAGCACTTCGGTGCTCTTTTTATCTATACATTTCTTGAAAAGAACACTATAATGTGTTATGATATATGAACTTGGAGGTGCTTATGAATTATCATGTTGTCACGTTTGATTCTCTTCCATCAACTAACCAATATATAAAAGATCATTATATGACGCTTCCTCATAAAAGCGTCATTGTAGCAACCCATCAAACAAGCGGAAGAGGGAGATTTCATCGTTCTTGGATAGATGTAGCGGGGACGAATTTATTGTGCTCTATTTTGTTGAAAGAAACATGTTTTACTTATCCTGTAGAGCAATGTTCGCTGGTGGGGGCTTTAAGTGTGGCTAAAACAATTGACAAATATTGTGATAATGATATTAAATGGCCTAATGATATTTTAATTCATCATCGCAAAGTGGCAGGAATTTTATTAGAAGCCGTTTCAACAAGTTCTTTAGAAGCGGTTATTGTTGGAATTGGTATCAATGTCAATCAAAGCCAATTCGCTCCTGAACTGTCTCATAAAGCCACGTCGTTGGCTCAAGTGATAACCCATCCCATCGACCCCATGCAACTTTTAGATGAACTACTAGTTCATTTTGATGAACAATACGAACGTCTACAACGTGGGACTTTCTCATTATCTGATTATGAAAAACGATTAAAGACTCTCAATCAACTCGTTACTTATCAAGGAAAAACATATCGTGCTCGGGCCATTGATGACTCAGGTGCTCTTGTTTTAGAAGGAGACGAGGGGATGAGGACCATTTCCTCAGGGGAAGTGGAGTATTTAAATTTATATGAGACCGATTTTTGAGGGCGTTTTCCCATGGCTATTACTTGCTAAAAAGTAAAAACAATGGTAAAATAACACAGTAAGTGAAGAGGTCATATTATGAAAAAACTTGATTATGTTTTAATAATACTCATTTTTATCATTATTGGTGGCTTTTTCATTCATTATGCTAGTCGCTTATTTTTGGACACAACCGATGCCAAAGTCATCGTCACTTATAAAAACATTCAACTGGACTTAGTAGATTATGAAGACGGGTTGGATGTGATCTATGAGGTCGAAGTGAAGAGTGAAGAGCCTACGATTCTTATTGTGAAAAAGACCATTGGTGAAATTACCACCATCCAAACCATCGTTATTGCTGAAAGCACTCCTATTTATAATCGCATTCATGTTGAATATGAACATATTTATATGGAAGATGCCAATTGTGATAATAAAGTGTGCATGAGAACGTATATGAGTTCGACCCATGTCATTCCCATTGTTTGTACCAATGGCCTCATTATTGAGTTTATGAGCAAACAACAATACATTGATGAAATCTTAGTTCCATAAGGAGATAACCCATGAATATCATTGAAGTTCATGACCTTCAATTTCAATATAACCAAACAGATGTTGCCGTTCGCAACGTCTCTTTTTCCATTCAACAAGGAGAATTTATTAGTATCCTTGGCCACAATGGCAGTGGAAAGTCGACCCTTGCCAAATTGTTGGTTGGATTATTAAAGCCAACAGGAGGATGGATTAAGATTAACAATCAATTGTTAACCGAACAAAATGTCGATGAACTTCGTCAATCTATTGGAATTGTCTTTCAAAATCCTGATAATCAATTTGTTGGAGTAACTGTTAAAGATGATATCGCTTTTGGATTAGAAAATCGGCAAATTCCTCGTGAGCAAATGCTTCAACAAATCCAACGCTATGCAGAATTGGTATCGATGCAAAATTTTATGGATCATAATCCAGAAAAACTTTCGGGTGGAGAAAAGCAACGCGTTGCCATTGCAGGCGTGTTGGCTTGTGAACCTGAAGTCATTATTTTTGATGAAGCCACCTCGATGCTTGATCCCAAGGGAGTTCGCGAAGTCTTATCAGTCATTCGAAACATCAAAGGCAATCGGACCATTCTATCGATTACCCATAATTTAGAAGAAGCCTTATTAGCTGATCGAATCATCGTCATGAATGAAGGGGAAATTGTTACAATTGGAACCCCAAAAGAGGTATTTCTTCAAAAAGACATCCTAAAAGAATCAAAACTTGATATATTAGAAAGTATGAAATTGATTGAATTAGTGGAACAATCAACGCTTAAAAATAAAGATCAAATTGAGGAGTGTTTATGGGAATTCACTTACAAAAAGTAAGTTTTGCTTATCACATTCCTAAAAAACGCAAGTCAATCATCCACTTTAACTTGCAAGATATTTCAATTGACATTGCCTCACAAGATGAATTCATTGCGTTGGTAGGTCATACTGGTAGTGGGAAATCCACGCTTGTTCAACTATTTAATGCCCTTCTTCTTGCCACTCGTGGGAGTGTTCAAGTCGGCGAGTATCATCTCACTAAAAATCCGAAATTTGCACTGAAGCCTATTCGTAAACAAGTTGGCTTAGTTTTTCAATTTCCAGAATATCAGATTTTTGAAGAAACAGTCGAAAAAGATATCATGTTTGGTCCTAAAAATTTTGGGTTAAAACATCCTGACTTGATTGCTAAAGAAACGGCTGAGATTATGAATATTACCCCATTGTTATCAAAAAGTCCGTTTAATTTATCGGGTGGACAAATGCGAAAAGTTGCTATTGCTGGAATTTTAGCATCAAACCCTGATATTTTGGTCTTAGATGAACCCACTTCAGGTCTTGATCCTTTTGCCAAGAACGAGTTGTTGTTGTTTTTAAAAGAACAACACGAAGTCTATCATAAAACCATTATTATCATTACTCATGATATGGAAGTGGTTTCACGTTTTGCCCATCGGGTCTTGGTTTTAAAAGAAGGACAATTGATGTACGATGGAAGTAAAGATAATTTATTTAAAAATCAAGAGATCATTGAATCTTGTAACCTTGATTATCCGGAAACGGTTCGAATGATGAAGTATTTAAAGGAAATGCTTCATCTCCCATTGGATATTTATCAATATCACCTTGAAGATGTCTTTCGTGAATTGAAAGCAAAGGTAGGTGATGATCATGAATGATAAAATGATCTTTGGTCAATATTATCACAGTGATTCATGGATTCACCGCTTAGATCCGCGGACTAAGATTATTACATTGTTCGGAATGATGTTAACAGCCTTTATATTTGCCTCGGTTTGGGGCCTTGTGGGAATGTTTGTCGTGGTGATGATTCTCATTGCAACGTCAAAAATACCGATTGGGAAGTTTTTACAAAGTTTACGCATGATGGCGATGCTTCTCGTATTTACTATCTTTTTTCAAGTATTTTTTAGTCAAGGAATAGGAGATCCACGAGTAACGCTCACTTTTGAGTTAAGATGGTTGTCCGTCGGATTGATTGTTGGATTGCTGGGGCTCTTTTTTCTATCTAAAAAATGGTTTCGCAAAGGCAGAATCTTGTTGTTGATTGCCCTTGTTGGTGTGGGTTTTTATTTACAAACAGTGATCACGACGACGTCGTTATTGACGGCCTATACTATTCGCATTTATGATGAAGGGTTGATTACGTCGGCTCGAGTTATTTTAAGAATTGTTAACCTTATTTGTTTTTCATCACTTCTAACTCTTACGACCAAGCCAACTGATTTGAATAACGGCCTAGAAAGTGTTGCTAAACCTTTAAAAGTTGTAAAGATTAATGTGAGTATTATGGCTATGATGATCTCCATTGCCCTTCGCTTCATTCCAACCTTAATCAATGAGGCGATGCGAATCTTAAAAGCGCAAGCATCTCGAGGAGTGGACTTCGCTGAAGGCAAAATTAAAGATAAAATTATGCAAATTATCTCACTTCTTATCCCCATGTTTGTTGTTGCGTATAAACGGGCAGAGGATTTGGCTAATGCAATGGAGGCAAGAGGATATATTCCGGGTGCTCCTCGATCGAAAATTAATGAACTGTTATATCGTAGGAATGATATATTAGCGTATTCATTTGGCTTTTTATTTTTGGGATTAGCGATTTTCTTAAGGATTGCTTATGCGATATAAGTGTGTGGTGGCCTATGATGGGGCTAATTATCATGGCTTTCAAGTTCAAGGAATCAAAAATACCATTCAAAATGAATTAGAAAAAGCTCTTGCAGTGATTCATAAAAAGCCCATTACCATTTATGCGGCTGGGCGGACGGATGCAGGCGTTCATGCATTAGCACAGGTGTTTCATTTTAACAGTGAGATCGATATGAATGAACTAAGTATGAAAAAAGCGATTAATTCTTCGCTTCCTGCTGATATTTATATTCAATCAGTTGAACATGTTTCTGATGATTTTCATGCTCGCTTCTCTGCTGTGAGTAAAGAATACGAATATTTAATTGATAGGGGCGAATATAACCCATTATTAGCTCGTTATCGAACTTATTATCACTATCCACTCGATGTTGAAGCGATGAAGCACGTGGTGGATTTGATGATTGGAGAGCACGACTTTCGAGCTTTTACTAAAAATCAAC
The DNA here is from genome assembly GCA_041667425.1 of Bacilli bacterium. Taxonomy (GTDB): domain Bacteria; phylum Bacillota_I; class Bacilli_A; order ML615J-28; family CAG-698; genus JAQVOS01. Next base: position 4,840 of record JBAYFA010000025.1, on the reverse strand, counting down.
GGTTAAAAAATACAACCCGTACCATTTATACTTGTTCGCTTGAACAAGAAGGAAATCTTCTTCGTTTCCGCATTCATGGAAATGGTTTTATGCATCACATGGTCCGCATCATGGTGGGTATGATGTTAGAGGTGGGAAAAGGTAAAATTACCCCCACTCAATTTGAAACTATTCTTCAAGCCAAAAATCGACAATTGGCTCCTAAAATTGTCCCAGCAAATGGGCTATATTTAGTTCGAGTTCACTATCAATAATCACCACGTCTCTTTATTTTGAGTCGTGGTGATTTTCGCTTTAGGTCGTCTGAGACGTATGAATGGTTTCTTATTCAACAGCGGTGTAAAAAATGATTACACGTCAAAAAAAGGGCTAAATATAGCCCTCTACATTGATATAGAATAAAATTAATGTTAATTCATCAAAAAGTGGTGGTTTATGCCTTTTTAATTGAACGACTGGTTCGTTTAAAGATAATGATGAATAAAAAGATGATGATATTTGTTAAGACAATCGTCGACCCTGTGGGTAATTCAAGCATGTAACTACCAATTAAGCCAGCAAAAACGGATACTTCTGAAATGATGACGGCGATAATAATCGAACTCTTAAAGGAGTTAGACATTAAGATGCTTCCAGCAACCGGAATAATCATTAAGGAAGCAATGAGAAGAGCCCCGACCAGTTTCATAAAAACAGCGATAAATAAGGCCAGTAAAATCGTAATGATGCGTTGCATTCGCCGAACATTTAATCCAGATATTTTTGCATAGGTTTCATCAAAGCACAAAACAACGATTTTGTGATAGTAGAGGATTCCTAATGTAAGGATTAAAACAGCGATGGCAATCAAACTAATCAAATCAGCACTGTTAATGGTATAAATACTACCAAATAATAAGGAATTTGTTACATTATTGGCGTTTCCTTTGCTTAGGGCAATGAATATTCCTGATAAAGCTACGCCAAGTGACATGACAATGGGCATGGATAACTCTTTATAGTTGTGATAGTAATTCCGCAGTTTTTCAATAATAAGTGTTCCAACAATGGAGAAAACAACGCCTAATACCAAGGGAGATAAGTAGGTTTCAAATCCAGTTCCAGCAAGAGCATAGGATAAAAACACGCCCAAACAGACACCTGCTAAGGAAAAATGGCTTAACGTGTCAGCGATAAAGGAGATTCGTCGAATGACGACCACGGTACCAATCAAGGGGGCAATGACGCCAACGGTGATTCCGGCAATGACGGCATATTGAACCATGCGGCTTGAAATCAAGTCTTGAAAGAAGGTTCCCAAGCTTTCAACCAAAAAGATCATACTCCCTCACCGACCTTTTCAAATGAATAATCTAAGATTTCATCCAAATGGAGGAGATAATCGGCTAATTCTGTTGCAAATTCAAGGTGATGGGTAATCATGATAATAGTGATTTTTTGATTTTTAAGTTTTTTCAAAATTTCTTGAAGACCCAGAAGGTTCGATTGATCGACTCCGGCAGTGGGTTCATCTAAAATCAACAATTTGGGTTGATTAAGGAGGGCTCTAGCAATGAAAATACGTTGTAACTGTCCTCCTGATAGACAATTGATGTTATCATAATAGAAACGATTAATTTCTAAATCATTAATAATGGAAGTAAAGGATTGATCGCGCTTTCCTTGATAAGAAGAGGTTAAGACTTCTTTGACGGTGATTGGAAATTCAATATTGAAGTCGGCTTTTTGGGGAACATAACCAATTTTTGTTGTTTTCACCATGCTGTTGATATCCGCATCGTCGAGAAAGATGGTGTTGTTAGGAACTTTTAGTAATCCCAACAGACATTTTACAAGGGTAGATTTACCACTGCCATTTTTTCCAATGATAGCGAGGAAGTCTCCAGTTTCTAGTGAAAAAGAGACTTTATTTAAGACTGGTTTTTGCGTATATGCAAATGTCAAATCATGGACGCTTAAGCGCATATCGTGTCACCTGTTTCTTTTCTAGAGAAGAGAATCCTTTCATCAAAATAACTCTATGTTAATTTTAGCATAAATTTAGCGTATTCACAAGTAAATTGTTTCTTTTTCCTGATAATTATGATAAGATATAGATGATAATACAAGGAAAAGAGGAATAAACTATGAGAGGATTTTTAATTACATTTGAAGGAACAGAAGGAAGTGGAAAAACCACGATTATTGAATCCATTCTCCAAATGTTATTATCCAACGGATATGATGCCATTAAAACACGAGAACCAGGGGGTTCTATCATCTCAGAAGAAATCAGACAAACGATTCTCGATCCTAAAAATATCCAGATGGATGCGAAAACGGAAGCCTTGTTGTATGCGGCTAGTCGTCGACAACATTTGATCGAAGTGATTTTGCCAGCGATCGAACAACATAAAATTGTTCTATGTGATCGATACATTGATAGTTCTCTTGCTTATCAAGGATGGGCACGTGGAATTGGGGTTGATGAGGTGTATATTCTCAACCAATTCGCCATTCATGAACAAATGCCGGATTTAACTTTATATATTGATGTGAGACCTGAAGTCGGTCTTTCCCGTATTTGCACCAATCATCGCAAACAAGATCGCTTGGATATGGAATCTCTCTCTTTTCATCAATTAGTATATGAAGGGTATGAAGACGTATTAAGACGATTTCCCAAACGAGTCGTTCGTATTAATGGGGAGCAATTTTTAGATAAAGTGACTCACGATGCCCACATTGCGTTGTTATCGTTCTTGGAGACTCATTATGAGTTATGAAAACTTAAAAACATATCAAAAAAAAGTCGTTCGTCTATTAGAAAATAGTTACGAAAAAAACAGATTGGTTCATACCTACTTATTTGTTGGAAATAAAGGATCTTTGAAAAAAGAAGCAGCCTATTATTTGGCGTCCTTAATTTTATGCCAAGAAGGAGGAGCGTGTGAAGGCTGTGAGATTTGTAATTCGTTTGTTGAAAAACCCAATCCATACATCTTTTTTATCACTCCCGATGGAGAATCAATTAAGAAAGACCAAATTCTTCAATTAGAACATGAGTTCTCAATGACTTCGACTAATAAACGTATTTTTATTATTGAACACATCGATAAAGCTAGTACCGCTAGTGCCAACTCTTTGCTAAAATTTTTAGAAGATGCGTGGGAAGGGTGTTACGGAATTTTGTTGACCGAAAATATCAATTTGGTCTTACCAACCATTATTTCTAGAAGTCAAGTCGTTAAGTTTTTACCACTTGATCGCAAGAATATTGATACCGAACTACGTAGACAAGGGGTTGATCCCCATATTGCGACGACGGTGTCTTTATTAACCAATGATATCGAAGAGGCCGCAGCCTTAGCTGCGGATCCACTGGTCTTACAAACATTAGAATTGGTGAAGACCATTGGCATGAGTTTTGAAGACGATGAACAAGATCCTATTCTCATCTTATCTACTCAAGGGCGGTTTTTACTTAATCAAGGATCTAAGACCAATTATCAATATTTTATAGATTCTTTAATCGCCTTGCAAAACGATAAAATAAAATATATTTTGCATAGTGAGAAAGCACTCGTTTATACCGACCTATTAAGTAGCGGAATTATTCGGATTTCGTTAACCAAGCAATTGAAGATTCTCGAGATAATGATGGAAATCAAGGCAAAAATGAGGTATAATATAAATATCGAGCTAGCATTGATGAATATGCTTGTGGAAATAATGAGGTGTATAAATGGCTAAAGTAGTAGGCATCGGGTTTAAGGATGTCGGGAAAATATATTGGTTTAATCCACAAGGACTTGATCTTTCATTTGGAAATTTGGTCGTTGTTGAGACGATTCGTGGACTTGAAATTGGAAAAGTGATCGATGAAGTCAAAGAAGTTCCTGATCAGGAATTGGAACATGAACTAAAAAGCGTTATTCGGATTGCTGATGACAAAGATCTTCATCAATATTATGAAAATGAAGAGCGAAGTCAAAGCGCTTTTGTTAAAGCAAAAGAGATTATTAGCCATCATCAATTAGAAATGAAAGTGGTCAATTGTGAATATACGCTAGATGGAGCCAAATTACTCATCTATTATACAGCGGATGGGCGTGTTGACTTTCGAGAATTACTTAAAGATTTAGCATCGACGTTTCGAGTTCGGATTGAACTTCGTCAAATAGGACAACGCGAAGGGGCGAAAATGCTTGGTGGTATTGGCGCCTGTGGTCGTGAAATATGTTGTAAAAAACATTTAAGAGAATTTGAGTTAGTCACCATGAAAATGGCAAAAGATCAATCCATGGCTTTATCAGCCAATAAGATTACTGGTATTTGCGGAAAATTGATGTGTTGTATTGGCTATGAATGTGAATTCTATGCAGAGGCAAAGAAGCGACTACCCAATATTGGTGATTTTGTTAAAACTCCCACTGCGGCTAAGTGTAAGGTCATTAGTGTTGATTATTTACGGGCACTGATTAAAACAGAAGGACAAGATGGTCCTGAATCATGGACGGAAAAAGAAATTGAACCAGTAGTCGATAAACAACCCAATCCACCTGAGAAGTAAACCTATGGAAACGATTCATGATTTATTAGGATATGATGGTCTAAAAATCATTCAATCTGATGAAAAATTTCGTTTTTCTATTGATTCATTAGTTCTTGCTGATTTTGTCCAAATTCGAAAACAAACCAAACGATTGGTAGATATTGGATGTGGAAATGGACCGATTTCCTTGTTTTTAACATTAAAAACGACTCTTCCCATTGTGGGAGTAGAAATTCAAGAATCCTTGGCGCTTCAAGCGCAGCAATCGGTTGGGCTCAATCATTGTGAAGATCAAGTAACGATTGT
>JBAYFA010000024.1:0-10265 GCA_041667425.1 Bacilli bacterium | reverse complement strand
TCGATTGAATCGTCGTTGGTTGGCATCCTACCAACATAAACATCGATGCAAAAGCAATTAATAAGTATACAAACTTTTTCATAAATCCTCCAATTCATTTTTAAACCATTATACCACAAAATTGACCTTATATAAAACATAAAAATTAAGAAATCCAAACAAGTTTCAAATAAATAGCCATCCATTATAAAAAAATAACCATTTCCGGTTATTTTTAATCTGATCTTTTATTTTCTTTAAAAATCTTTTTGATTTGGTCTATATCAAACTTTTTTACTCTTCTAATAATGTTAATATGTGTTCTTTTAATTGAATAAAAGTGTCTTCTTCAAGAACACGTTCTTTCGGATTAATTAATAATCGATTAGTGTAAACAATATCATAATCAGCAACGATACTTTGTTCTCCTTTTCTCATGACATATATTTTAGTACCCAGTAATAAGGCTTCCTCAATATCATGAGTGACAAAAAAAATAGTTGAATTATTCTTTTTCCATAAAGTTCTAATCATCGTTTGCATTTTTTTTCGAGTAAAGCTGTCTAAAGCACCAAACGGCTCATCCATCAAAATAACTTCAGGATTATTTGCCAACGTTCTCGCAATAGCAACTCTTTGTTTTTGTCCACCAGATAATTCAAAAACTTTAGAATCCTTATACTCTTTTAGTTCTACTTGTTCTAAAAATTTATCACAAATAGCATCGATTTCTAGCGGGGATTTGTTGGCCAACTTAGGTCCCATTGTCACATTTTTTTTAACATCATACCAAGGAAATAGATTAGTCTCTTGAAAGATGACCCCTCGTGATTTATCTGGCCCTTGAATAAGACAATCATTCATAAAGGCTTCTCCTTTGCTAGGAAAAACAAACCCAGCAATAACTTTTAGTAATGTAGATTTCCCACAACCACTCGGACCTAATATGCAAACAAATTCATTTTCGTGGATATCAAGTGATACCTTATTAATGGCTCCAATGGTTTCCTCATCCTTATCATAATCAACACTCACATTTTTAATTTGGATTAATGTTTTCATCATTCACTCCTAAAGCATATGAATTATTGATAAAGATACTCACTTCTTCTCTTGTAATAACTCGATCAATAAAGTCCTGTTGTAATAAGAAATCTGACTGTGAAAACATGGTATCAACATATCCTGTAATAAACTCACTATTTTTCATTTCTTCTAGACTTGTCCAAATAGATCCACTGACTTGTACATCGATTTCATTAACTGATAATTCTAGTTCTGTTGCCAATTTTTGGAGTGCCTCTGTTCGATTTGTTTCATAATACGTACGAGCTTCTACCATACATTCAACATAAATTTTTACTAATTCAGGATGAACAGACGAAAATTGTTTGCGAACCAGTTCAACATTAGCCGTCATATATCCTTTTTCTATCATATCCTCAGATGAAACCAAAACAAATCCATCATGATCAATAAGTGTTCCTAAAGTAGGCTGCCAAGTATAGACAGCATCAATATCTCCTCGTAACCAAGCCGCAGCCAATTCACTCGTTTTCATGTTCAACAGTTGTACTTGATCTTCTATCCCTGCTTCTGCTAAGACATTCAACAAAATATAATGTGCCGTTGAAACAAAAGTGGTTCCAACTCTTTTACCCGCTAAGTCTTCTACTGTCTGAATTCCTGAGTTATTTCTAACAACCAATGCTTCAACTTCGCCTAATGTTTCGTGAATCCATATTAATTCAACATTCAAGTTTTTTCCCAACGCAACCAGGGAATTGATATTTCCCATCGTAGCAAAATCAATGTCACCTGATACCAGTGCTTTATTCGCATCAACACCCGAATCAAATGAATAATAATTCACCTTATAGCCAAGGGCATTATATTTTTCATCAAATAGGCCCATTTGTTTGGCTAGTATAGCATCATTCGGAACTCTTAATAACCCAATATTAATTTCATTGGTATTTTTTTTACATCCAGATAACGAAACCAATAATAGAATGACCAATATAAATATTTTTTTCATTAATTTTGTCCTTTCCAAAATACGATTTTATCTTCAATCAATTTTAACCCTTTATCAATAAAAATAGCAGCGACTCCAATAATTATAATGCCAACAAATACAATTCTCGAATTTAATTTATTGGATGCATCTAGTATTACCCATCCAATTCCAGATATGGCAGCAACCATTTCTGCACTGACCAGTGTGGTAAATGCGACCCCGGTGGCGGTACGAATACCCGTAAAAATATTAGGCAATGCTGCTGGAAACACAACATTTGTAAATAATTGAATTTTATTAGCACCCAATGTTTTAGCTGATAATATATAATCAAATCGAACAAGTTTGACCGCCTGTACACAAGCAATATAAACTGGAGCAAAAGCCGCTATAAATAACAAGACAACTTTAGACGTATTTCCAATACCTAGCCATAAAATAAGAACCATATAATAAGCTAGAGGGGGCAACGGTCTTACAAATTCAACAATTGTTGAAACAACAATATCAATCTTTTTGATATATCCAGACAATAGTCCCAACGGTACAGCAATAATAATAGCAATGATGATGGCTAAGAACAATCTCCCAAAACTCGCAAAAATATGACTCCAAAATGTTTTACCCCCATATCCATTTAACAAAAAATCAAAGAAAGTCAATAAAACTTTATGGGGAGGGGGAACAACCACTTCACTAACCAAATTAAATTGTGGGATGGTCACAATAAACCATATAAATATAATAGATACCCAAACTATTAGTTTTTTAACTTTCATACTTTCTTTCTATGTCCCATACTTTAAAATCTATTGGACATTCATCCTTTCATATCATATTATATTGCAAATAGATAATGCTTATTTATGTTACCCCATCAAGCCTATGATAGCGAGATAATCATTCTATCTCATGTACTAACCTTTTTATATTATACAATACTTATAAGAAAAATTCCATCTATTTTGATTTATATTATAAGAAAAGCCTTTTTTCTTGATAGAAAAAAGGCTTCTGTTTTTATTCAATAATGAATAAATCTATTTGTTTAATTTTTTGTAAAATGCTTTTCTTAACATATTTCCTAAATATCCTCCACCGAATAAGAAGAATAAATAGAACCATCCAGCTAATGAGAAATTAGCGATTGGAGTGTATAAAGCACCGACATTACAACCTAATGATAATCTAGTACCAAATCCTAGTAATAATCCACCAACTGCAAATAATAAAATTTCTAACGGTTTAATTTTGAGTCCAGCTTTAAATGATTCTACAAATTTACCAGATAATAATAATCCGATAAAAGCACCCAAGATAATACCGATATTTTGCATGTATCCTGCTGATTCAAATAACTTAGTAGTAAATGATCCTGGTAATTGTCCTGTAAAACTAACCAATGCATCAACGCTGACGCCTAATTTAGCTAATATAGTTCCAAACCATTGACCATAAACAGTGGAAGCTCCCCAACCTTGTTTATTTACAGCATATAATAGGCCAAATAATAAAGCAATGGTCAATGCTGTTTGAGTTAAAGACCACTTCTTAACAAAGAGTCTATTCCAAAGTGAAACTGGTTGTTCTTCAACAACTTCAGGAGTTTCTACAGGGAAGTTTTTAGCAACTTTCTTTTCATACAATTTTGCAAGAAGGCCTACTCCTACAGCAAATAAAAGAGTAACTAGTAAAGCACCAACCACACCTAGTGTCATGTTAGTTCCGCCTTGACTAAACCAGTCAACCATCCATACTCCATTATAACTATCTGTTGTAAAGAGTGAAGTTCTAACGAATCCTGAGCTCATAAGTGGGAATCCAAGAAATACACCAACCCCAAAGAAAATGAGGGTAATAGCGGCTCTTGAAAAGCCAATAGGTACATCTTGTAAAACACCTGTTGCACAGCAACTTGAGAATGCCATACCGATACCAAATAAAATTCCACCAACTAAGAGTCCCCAAGAAATTGGGTTAACCCATAAGCCTAATGTGTTTCCACCGATTAAGAATGCTCCAACAATCATAGCAGAAACGACAAACATTAACAATAAAGATCTTAATAGTTTAGTAGATCCTGTTCTACAAGCTCTGTTTGATAAACCAGCAAACCCGTAATCTCCTCTTGTTAAAACATACCCAAAGCCAATACCAATTAATAACTTAGCAAATACCGTGCCTGTAGCAAACACTCCGGCAAATCCCAAAACCAACACTAATACAATTAGCGAGAACGCAACAATTGCTTCGATCAATTGTTTTTTACTTAAATTTTTCATATTTCCTCCGTATATTTATTTAAAATTGTATTCGGTTACAATTTTATTTCTCTTTAATGTAACATCTTCAAAATATTGATTATAGCAAATACCCATAAATGATCCTGAAATATTATAAATATTATCAAAACCCAATTGTCCTAAAGCTCTAGCGACATTATAAGATCTTTGTGCAGAACGACAATGAACGTATACAGGTTTATCATGAGGAATTTCATTCAACCGTTGTCTAAATTCACTCATTGGAATATTGATAGCATTTTTAACGTGGCCAAGCGCGTATTCATGAGGTTCTCTCACATCAATAACCATTCCACCATTTTCAACGATTTTTCTAATTTCTGATACTTTCACTTGTTTAAATTCTCCATTAAGAATGTTTAAAGCAACCAACGCCGCATGATTCAAAGGATCCTTTGCAGTTGAGAAGATAGGAGAATAACAAAGTTCTAATTCTTTTAGATCATCAAGTGTTGCCCCCATAGTAATGAGTGCAGCCACTACATCAACCCGTTTATCAGTATTACCCTTACCAATGGCTTGACATCCTAAGATTTTACCAGTTGGAACTTCAAATATTAATTTTAAATGAATAGGATGAGCAGTGGGTAAGATTCCAACACTATCTCCTGGGATAATATATACATAATCATATTGAATTCCTGCATCCAAACATTGTTTTTCATTTAGTCCGGTATTAGCAGCATTTAATTCAAATATTTTAATACAACTAGAACCAATACATCCTTTATTATCTACCACTCGACCAACCATATGATCAGCAGCGCCTCGAGCTTGTCTTTGAGCAGGTCCTGCTAAAGTTAATCTAGTTGGTTTATGTGTCATTGCTGAATATGTTTCAATCGCATCACCCACTGCATAAACATCTTTAATATTCGTGCGATAATTATGATCGACTTCAATTCCACCAGTAACTCCTAGTTTAACACCAATTTTTTTAGCTAATCCAACCTCAGGAACCACACCAATGGCAACAATCACAACTTGGGCGTTGATGCTTTTACCACTTGCTGTCACAACACAATCATCTTTAATCTCGGCTAATGCATCACTTACAATAAGATTAACATCATTATCTAAAATTTCTTTTTCTAAGATTTGAGCCATGTCTTTATCAAATGGTGTCATAATTTGATTAGCAGCTTCAATTAATGTAAGATTGAGTCCTGCTTTTTTCAAATTTTCCATCACTTCAATTCCAATAAATCCGCCACCAATAACAGCAACATCGGTCACTTTATTATCTTGAATATAGTTATCGATTTTGACAATATCAGGAACATTTCTAACAGGGAAAACATGTTTAGACGTAATTCCTTTAATAGAACGAGGCATAATTGGATTAGCCCCTGGAGACAAGAATAAGGTATCATATTCTTGTTCATATGTGTCTCCAGTTAACACATTTTTAATAACTACTTTGTGCTCATCCGTTTTAACATCAATCACTTCACTATTCACTCTCGCATCAATGTTGTATTGCTTAGCAAATTGATTAGGATTCATTAAAACTAAATCATCACTATGTTCAACCATTCTACTCAAGAAAAAAGGCAATGCACAATTAGAAAAAGAAACATAAGGTCCTCTTTCGAACATCGTAATTTCTGCTTTTTCATCGAGTCTTCTGGCTCTAGCGGCAACTGATGCTCCACCAGCAACGCCTCCTACTATTACTACTTTTTTTGACATTTAAGTTTCCTCCTTGTGCTTTTCGCACTATGTTTTTTGCACCTACTATATTATATACCATTTCACTCCTATTTTCAAGGTAAAAATATATATATTATTATTTAATTAAATCACAATTCTTTTCGTATAAATACAAATCATTTATCTGACTCTAACGTTATTAAAAAAACAAAATCTCACCTTAATCCCTCTGTGAGCACAAAATATTCTCTCAATTATTTCTAATAATAAAATATCTTTTAGACTAGTTATTTTAGTGTGAGGACAACATAAAAACAAGTCATAAAACCGATAGATAAAACAATCAATTATGACTTCATCATCATAAACCATAGTTTCCTTATCTTTCGTGTATATATTAACAACAATATTTTTAATTCATAATTATAACGATATTTTACAATCTTTTAATTATAAAAGTTAAATCACTATGTTGTCCAATTAATCGTAACCTAATCCGTCCTTTTTTAAATGGAAGCACAACATTTCCATCAATGTTTCCTTGAGTAATGACAATCATCTGCTTTTTTTGAATAGCAACAATCGCTGCTTCTCCTTTGGTAATGTCCAGTTTTACATATAACTTTTGTGCTTCTTCCACTGTAAAACTAGCAAAATTTCGATATCCATGAAATCCGATTATCTTTCCTTTATACGTATAATTCTTCAAACTTCTTGTGACAATGAATACCAGCGCTCGCTTGTAATTAATTTTGGACATCACTTTTTGATCTGTTAAATCCATAAAACCACTCTCCTTTTTAAAACCATTTATATGCCATATCAATGGTATATAGCAATCCCTTTTATATGATAAACTTCGTTTATCAATAATTATATTATACCATACATTTAAATATTAAAAAAGGTAACTCTTAAGAACAATGTATCCTCAAGGTTACCTTTTACTTGTTAAATCAGCTTGTTTTTTTATAATCACTTGTTTTAAAACTATTGTAGTTCAGAATAAGCAAGCCATTTTGCATAATACTGACTAGCTGGAGTCACTCCTGCTTCAATTGTCCAAACAGGATTTCCAGTAAAACCAGCATCCTCATACCATCCAGCAAAATAATATCCATCTCTAATTGGAGCAGCTAAATTAGCAGCCAGTCCTTGAACATAACTAGTGATTTCATAGGTAGTACTTTCTTCAACAAGTGAACCATTATCAAGCACTAATTTTAAATTAGTATTAGGAATGCGTCCTCTCAATAAAGCAAAGTCTCCCGATCCAGATCCTTGTGTCCCATAAAAATATCCATCTAATACAAATCCAGCTAAGGACTTGGCGGAAGCACCTTCCCAAAACTCAGATCCATATGCTTTTAAAAATAAAAGCATGGACCAATACTGTAATAAATTAGCATATTTAGTTTTATACGGCTCAGTTCCAAAGAATCCACCGTCAATTGTTAACACTTCATGAGTGGCGATATTCCCTGTTGCACTTGTATAAAATAATTGACTGTATCCGTTACTATTTGCAGAAGTATTCGTTGTGGTATGGTTATAAATAGCAACAGGATCCGTATAATTAGCGCTAAAATTTGCCCATGTTGTTTTTTGAAGCGTGGAGTCTACTAGTGATGAATTGAGTAAATTATTATCTTTTAAATACATGTAATAATCAGCCATCATCTGTTCAGGTAAATTAGAATATGCATCAATACCATTTCCAGGAACAGCCACGGTTTCTATATTCCAGGTCCATCCTCCCCCATTAAGTTCATAATTGATGGTATAGGTTTGACTTTCATCTAACCATTTTCCATAATATGTCATGGCTCCTGTTTTTCCAATAGCAATCGATTCAACTTTGGTTGTTAAAGCACTATCTTCAAACCAACCCATAAATAAATATCCAGTTTTATGATATTCGGGAAGTGTAAAATGTGATTCAACAGTGTAGAAATCTGGCAAATGAGTCAATAAAATCGCTCCATCATAATAGGAAATAGTATATTCTTGAATAGTATAGATTGCTTTAACAATCATGTTTCCTATCACGTTACTAGAATCCTTATCCCAACAATCAAATATAAATCCGGTTTTTGTTGGATCATCTGGAACAATCGCTGCTTCTCCATAATTAATTTGTTGGAGTTCACCCATTCGTGTTCCATCGCTATCTTGGAATTCAACAACAAATACTTGTATTTGCCACTCTGGATAAATTTCTAAATCAGTAGTTACCATAGAAAATTCATGATCCCACCCAGTAAAATCATATCCTTCTCGTACTGGATCAGCAGGTACAGTAGCAGCTTGCCCATAATCAATCAATTGAACATCGCCTATAGCAACTCCATCTGCATCATAAAAATAAACTTCATACGTTTGAATTTCATATGTTGCAATCGTGGTAATGGCATGAGTGACGTTATCAAAAGTTTCACTCCACCCTAAAAAATCATACCCTTCTCGCACTGGATCGGCGGGTGCGGTAGCAGCTTGCCCATATTCAATATTTTCTCTTGTGAGAATAATACGATCATCATAATCTTTAAAAATGACATTAAATGTTTTTACTTGCCATTTTGCAAATAAAGTCATGTTTCCATCAATCGGAGTAGTAGAACTAAATGAAGTTTCAAAATTTTCATCTGTAAACCACCCTAAAAAATCAAATCCTGTTTTAGAAACGGTGGGTAATTCTATTACCAACCCCTTTTCAACAATGATCGCCTCTACTTCTCCAGCTCCATTCGTTTCAAATTGCACTGAATAATTTTTAGCACATCCAGTTAAAAGAAAGGTCAAACAAATAACAAAAACAAACCCTAATTTTTTCATTCTTTCACCTCTTTAAATATTTCTATCTCCATTATAACAAATCTGAGTACTCATGTCAAAAAGAAAAAAATTTACTAAAAAGAAAGCAAATTACTTAAAGATGCTTTCACATAAATATAACTATTATTAACGGTTATATGCTAACCCACCATAGTGTAATCAAGCATTTTGTTATTATTTTAATACCCATAAATTTCAAAAAAGATTACAAAGAAAATGCTATTAAAAAAGACTTCTCATTCTCAAAAAAAGTCTTGAAAGCGCTTGAATTTTGTTATATAATAGGAACAACACGAAAAGGAGAAATATCAATGGAAAATTTTGGATTTTTAGTTATTGCCGCAACGTTGATTTGTTTGGCATACGCCCTCGTTTTACTTATTAAAATAAGGAAAATGAAAATTAATAATGAGAAAATTGAAGAAATATCTTCATACATTCGCGAAGGAACACTTGCGTTTTTAAAAAGAGAGTATAAAATCATCTTCATGTTTGTAATCGGTACATCATTACTACTTGTTGCTTTAGGATTTATACCGGCTTTACGTAATGTTGAAGGAGTTGGATATAAAGCGGCCATTTGCTTCGCAATTGGTGCCACATTCTCAGGATTAACTGGATTCTTAGGAATGTTATCTGGAATCAAAGCCAATGGATTGACGGCTTCTGCAGCCAATACCGGAGGAATGAGTAAAGCCCTTCATATGGCATTTAGTGGTGGCGCAGTTGTTGGATTACTAGTCGTCGGTTTTGGTTTATTGGGACTATCAAGCCTATATTTATTATTCTATAAAATTACAGGTAGTCCAGTCATGGCTGCACAAGTTATTGCTGGTTATGGACTAGGAGCTTCATTGGTGGCTTTATTCGCCCGTGTTGGAGGCGGTATTTATACGAAAGCCGCTGATGTGGGTGCCGACTTAGTTGGTAAAGTTGAAGCAGGAATCCCTGAAGATGACCCTAGAAATCCCGCTGTTATTGCTGATAATGTCGGTGATAATGTAGGTGATATCGCTGGAATGGGCTCAGACTTATTAGAATCCTATGTTGGATCATTAATTTCAGCCATTGCAATTGGTGTATCGGGCGTCGTTATTGGCAACGCCCCTTCAACATTAGCACTATTTCCATTACTAATTGCCGCATTCGGTGTCATCGCCGCTTTAATCAGTGTTATTATTATTAGAGCAAAACAATGGAAAGATCCTCAAAAAACTTTACGAATTGCAACCTATATTGCCGCAATCATTGTAGTGGTCAGTGCTTTCATATTAAGTAAAGTTATGTTACATACTTTTAACCCATTCTGGGCAATTGTAGCCGGAATTGTCGTAGGAGTATTAATTGGCCAAATTGCTGAACATTATACTTCCGATACCTCTAAGAGTGTCTCTGAAATTGCTCATCAATCACAAACTGGCCATGCTACAAACATTATTGCTGGAATTGCAATTGGAATGAGATCAACCGCTTTA
>JBAYFA010000023.1:0-10287 GCA_041667425.1 Bacilli bacterium | reverse complement strand
TTTTGAAAACGTTATGGATGGTTTTTGAATAATGGTTTTGGCGTCTTCTAAAGTTAGGTGATGGTCATTTGAAATAAAAGAAATGCCTTCTAAACTGTTGATCAGAAATCGCACATCGCCATTGGCCATGTGAACAAGATAGTTTATAGCTTCTTCATCAAGGGTATATCCTTCACCTAATTGTTTTAAAATGCTTAAGGTGATTAATGTTAAGTCTTCAATTGATAAATCGTTTAATTTGTAGATTAAACATCGCGACCGAATGGCAGGATTAACTGAGTGATAGGGGTTAATGGTTGTCAGACCGATGATGATGACCTGTCCACTTTCTAAAGATTCTAATAAATAATCTTGGATATCTTTCTTCATTCGATGAATTTCATCAATGATGAGGACAAAGCGTTCTTCTTGAGATGATTGATCGATATAACTCTTTAAGGTTGCTTTATTATCGGTGGAGGCATTAAAAGTTGCAAATGGAAGCGACATTTCATGACAAATCACCCTCGCAAGAGTGGTTTTTCCTACTCCAGGGTTTCCATAGAAAATGAATGATGCGATTTTATGGTTGGCAATCATTTTACGAATGACCCCTTTAGGGCCAATTAAATGAGATTGTCCAAATAAATCATCGAGTTTTGTAGGTCGAAGTTGATAAGCAAGTGGAATCATGATGGTCACCTCAAAGATATTGTAACATAAAATTTTGATAAAGTAAATTCAAAGTTTTTGTACGAAAAGTTAATTTTTCGTGCAAAAAATCGTTTTTTTTGCTATAATAGTAATATATCTTAAGGAGGATGACAAGATGAATTATAAAAAATACATACAAGATGTTCCTGATTTTCCAATTCCAGGGATATTGTTCCGGGATATTACCCCTTTGATGGCGGATGGGGAAGCTTTTTCCCATGCTTGTCAAGAATTATCGACCTTTGCAGCGAGTGTTGGAACCGATGTTGTCGTGGGACCCGAGTCTCGTGGCTTTATTTTTGGATGTCCCATTGCTTATAATTTGGGAGTTGGGTTTGTTCCAGTACGGAAACCTAATAAATTGCCTCGTGACATTATTGAGGTATCTTATAGTTTAGAGTATGGTGTCAATACGTTGTGTATCCATCGCGATGCTATTCAACCAGGACAAAGAGTATTGGTTGTTGATGACTTATTGGCGACTGGCGGAACCATTAAAGCTGCTATTCAGTTGGTGGAGGAATTGGGTGGAATTGTTGCGGGGGTTGCGTTTCTTGTTGAACTCACAGACTTAAAAGGACGAGACCTTTTAAAAGAATATCAAATTAAAACATTGATTCAATATTAGTAGTAGAATATATTCACTATTAACAGAAAGGAGGTGCTTGACCCATGGTAAGTACTATGACCATTGAAAAAGTTTTAGATGTCGCTAAAACGTATCTTCATAATGAAAAGAATATTGATACGATTTATCGTGCCTACGTATTGGCAGAGGAAAAACATCGCGAACAATTTCGAAAGTCTGGCGATCCTTATATTCAGCACCCCCTCGAAGTCGCTTATATGCTTGCGGAACTACATACCAGCCCAGCGACGGTAACAGCAGGGCTCCTTCACGATTTGATTGAAGATACCGATGTTGATCGGGCTATGATTCAATCCCAATTTGGAGTTGATGTGTATAATATCGTTGATGGGGTTACTAAAATCAGTAAACTGAAGTATATGACCAAGGAAAAAGCTTTGGCGAAATCTCATCAAAAAATATTATTAGCGATGGCTAAAGATATTCGTGTCGTTTTAGTCAAATTGATTGACCGGGTTCATAACATGCGAACTCTTGAATTCCAACTTCCTGAAAAGCAAAAAATTATTGCGAAAGAAACCCTTGACTTATATGCACCCCTTGCTCACCGTATGGGTATGTATCGCTTGAAAGCAGAAATGGAAGACATTAGTTTTCAGTATTTAAATCCCGAAAAATATTTAGAATTGTATACCATGATTAATGAACAACGACGAGCTCGTGAAGAAGACATCAATCGAATGAAAAATCGAATTGAAGAAATCTTGATAGCCAGTCATATTAATCAATATGAAATTCGCGGACGTGTTAAAAATATTTATGGTGTGTCTAAGAAAATGGATCAAAAGAATCTTGATTTCGAGCAAATTTATGATTTGCTCGCTCTTCGTATTCTTGTTCCGACCATTGAAAATTGTTATCATGCCTTGGGACTCATGCATGGTGAATGGACGCCCATTCCCAAACGGTTTAAAGATTATATTGCCACGCCAAAACCCAATTTATATCAATCTCTTCATACGACTGTAGTTGGACTCAATGGAAAAATTTATGAAATCCAAATTCGTACCTATGAAATGGATGAAATTGCTGAATTTGGAATTGCTGCGCATTGGGCTTATAAAGAAGATAAAAAGGGATATACCCCTGAATCTGAACAGTTAGAAGTTGCTGGGAAATTGAAATGGTATAAAGAATTATTGACTTATGCTGAACTGGGAGAACAAGAAGATAACGATCCTCTTGAAACCATTCGCGAAGATATTTTTAGTGCTAATGTGTATGTGTTCACTCCTAAGGGAGATGTCATGGACTTTCCTAATGGGTCCACTCCACTTGATTTTGCTTATCGTATTCATACGGAAGTTGGAAATCATACGATTGGAGCCATTATTAATAATAAAATCGTTCCTCTAACATACAAACTGAAAACAGGGGATGTTATTGAAATAAAGACATCAAAAAATTTCAATGGTCCCAATGAAGCATGGTTAAAAATTGTTAAAACGTCTCATGCTAAGCATAAAATCATTTCCATTCTGAATCGTCAAAAACGAGATGAAATGATTGAAAAGGGAAAAGAAGATTTTTCTAATGCTTTAAAAGCTGAAAATAGTACTTTAAAATGTACTGATCGCATGATTGCTGATCAATTTGAAAAATATAGCATCAATAACCTCGATGATTTCTACTATGAACTGGGTAAAGGGAGCCTATCTCTTCATGGGGCTCTTAATCGTTTACTTGGGAAAATAGTATTAGATGAAGAATCCTTGATTAAACAATATAATCAAGAACCAGATAAACGAGCAAATGCTCATCGTACGTTAAATGAATATGGAATCATCATTGATGGTCTTGATAAAGCTCGTATTCATCTTGCAAATTGCTGTCATCCCGTGATGGGAGATAATGTTATTGGATATGTTAGTAAGGGATCAGGGATCATTGTCCATCGATTAGAGTGCCATAATACCCATCATTCTGCTGAAGAACGGCATATTGAAGTTATTTGGGATGAAGAATTTGATACAAAAGCGTATGACAGTTTGATTAACGTATTGTCGTATGATCGAAAGAATATTGTGGCTGAAATTATCAATACGCTCAATTCGGCGTCTGTTATCATTACCGCGATTTCATCGGGTAAAAATAAAGATGGAGATCTCTTAACTAAAATTAAAATATTGGTTAAAAATGTTGGTATGTTAAACAATGCCATTGTCAATTTATATAAAATTTCTGATATTTATGATATAGAACGAGTGATTAAATGAAAATTGTAATTCAAAAAGTAAAACAAGCCAGTTGTACCGTTGATGGACGTGTTACTGGTCAAATTAAACGAGGATATGTATTGTTTGTTGGCTTTACAACCGGTGATCAAAGTGAATTATTGGATAAAGCCATTAAGAAAATTCTTCAATTGCGTATTTTTAATGATGAAAATGATAAAATGAATTTGAATATTTTACAAGTAGGCGGATCAATTTTATCTATTTCGCAATTCACATTATACGCCAATACTGATAAAGGAAATCGTCCTTCGTTTGTTGAGGCCTTGCGCCCAGAGGAAGCCAGTGTGTTATATGATGAATTTAACCATCGCTTGGCTGCGACAGGTATGGTGGTTCAGCGTGGAGTTTTTGGCTCTCACATGGATATTGCTCTTATTAACGATGGGCCTGTTACGATTGTGTTAGAATTTTAAACAAAAGGAGAAGATGCTTTATGATGATTCGCGATCAATACACGCAACTTAGTTCATCTCCCGTCAATGCCACTAGCATTGAGGCAATGAAAAAATTTCGTGACCGTTGCATCACTGAACAAAATCACGAGTATTATTATTTTGCCAATCTCAAACTGATCGATTATTACATCGAGTTATCTTTGTATGAAGAAGGGCTTCTCCTTGCTAATCACGATTTACCGGACCTCGATCCAACAGTTTTCCGTTATATTTATGTATCATATTTAGAACGATTGATTTATCTTAACGTCCAAAAACGTAATTTTCGCATGGCTTATCGTTATGTTTTTCAAAAACGACAATTCATTGATGAAGGAAATCGCGATAGTATCAATCGGTGGTATTTAGAGATGGCCTATATTTATGCTGAACTCAATCAAAAAACTAAAGCGTTACAGCATTTACAAGCGATTGTTGAAAACTTACCGAGTGATGAAATATTATCTCATGCCTTAAGCAATATGACCAAGTTATACATTGATGAACATATGGTTGATGAGGCTGAGACCACCCTTAATCGTTGTTTAACAGTGACGTTTGATGCGGAAGGGCGGACTTATTGCCATTATCTATATGCCTTAATTTGTATTCTTCGCGGGAAAACCAGCGATGCGTTGGTATTGTTTCACGAAATTTTTGAACTAGGTATTGAAGAACACTATGTCAACATGGCTTTTGATTATTTGGAATTATTGATTCAATTGAAAAAAACATCGGCTGCCGATGCGTTAATTCAATCCATGAAGCCGTTGGTTTTAAAAAATCCAACTCTTGAAACAAAAAGAATATTTTCGATATTGTCTTTAAAGGCAAGCCTTTTAAAAACGCCCAATCAAGACGCTGATGCTCTCATTGAACAGTTACAACAATTGACTGCTGAAGAAGAAGCGACTCGTAATCTCTTTTTATTAGAAGCCTTAGAAGACGAAAAAACAGCTGTGATTCATGAACAAGTATCGACGCTGTATACGCATTTGGAACGATTGGTACAATTATTACCAATGGTGTCTCAAGAAACTGATATCCGATCATTACTGATGGATTTCGGGCAAAAATTAAGCATGGTCATCGATGTTGATGAAATTCATTTTGGGCTATATCAATCCATTCTTTCTGAAAAACCATTGACTTCGATTCAATCTTATTATTATAAGAATAAACGATTGTATGAGAAAACAATCTCTTTTGAGCAATTGAAAAACACGATTATTGAAACATTACTTATTCATCATCAAGAAGTATTCATCGATTTTAATGGCTATTCTGTGCCCATCATCAATATTGGGACAGGAAAAACCTACCAAGAACAAGGGATTACTTCCTTGTTTGCCCTTCCTTTTAATGAAGAGGAATCAATGTTCTTTTCTGTTACCTACGGTGCTAAATATACTGATTTGGGAAATTCGGAACATCGGCTCCTTCTACGAATGGCTTCGATGTTGTTAGAAACCAAAATCCGTTTATTTTTTAATCAAGAACAAGAACGATTTTTGCTTTTTAAGCAATCCTCGCTTGAACACGCTTCAATGTGTCATATTCTTGTTCATCATGAACAAGGAATCATCCTCGATGAAGCTTTGCAACAACAGCTCTTTCTTCCTCAATCGATGATATCTGTTTCTGAATTTGCTCTTGGAATGTCTAAAAAGCAACAAGCGGCTTATGAACAAGTCGATTTTACTAAAGAGCAGATATTACACTATAGTTTAGGAACTGAAGAGGTCATTTTATATTCTGAGCAGATCATTCCCTATCCTGGGGATCCTCATATGGCTATTGGATTATTGTGTCAAGAAAATGCTGCTTTAGACCAAGAACTTCAATTTCAAGAAGCGATGATGGCCATTCAAGAGAAAATGCAGTCTATCGAATATAAATTTAGTTTTATTCGTCTCAAAGGTAACATCAAGGAATATCAAATGCTTGAATCACATTTTGGAGTTCCTATTTACTTCTTAGATACAGAAGAATATGTTATTATATTAGAAAACGAAACTAATCAAAAAACGCTTGAAAAACTTATTAAAGGGTATGAAGGTCGATTATCAGTTATTCGTTTTCCTCGTGATATGATTAATCTTGAAGAGATAATTCGTTTTTCAAAAATTGGATTAGAAGAAGGCATGACCTTTTTTACGGATGAAGTGTATCAACGTTACTTAAAGCGTGGCACGATTCGTTCTTTGGTTACGAATGCGTTAGCCAATTCGTTTGAATTGTGGTTTCGTCAAGTAAAACTTCAAGACGTAGTGAAAGGATATGAGGTTCATCCTCGTATTCACGGAGTCTCGGAAAAAGAATTTGTTCGGTTTTTCTTGAGTCCTGATCTGTTAGATCAATACGATGGGCAACTCTTAAAACAAGTCCTATTACTTGATTCTGATTGGGACTATTATATCCCATTATCAATTCCAACGATTCAAAGTGACGCGTTCATGCAGTCTAAAAATGCAAATAAACATATTCACGTGATGATTTATGAATATGTTCCTTATTTATTAGATCTTATTTCCAAATTAAATGCTAAATCGGTTCAAGTATTACTTCATTATCGCCTGCTTGATCAACTGTCCGTGTTTGATTTGCAAAAACTGAGGTTAGAAGGTATTATTATTGATGAAGGACTTGAAAAAGAGAAAAGGACTCATTTACTAGAGATAGCCACTACCAATAATTGGGTCATATATGCTAATTATCAATTTTTAGATTATCATCAATGTTTAATTCGAACCGCCGATTTGACAAAGGAGTTATAACATGGAAGACCATCGTCTCATTTTGGAACAATTTCAATCAATTTTAAAAAAGGAACGGACAACCCTTTTTAAAAATGATTTTCAATATCAAATGACTCAAGAATCTTGTGATACGCTCTTGAATATGCGAAAACTAATTGCTGGTTATGAGCACTTATACACGGAACCACTAAAAGAAGGATCTAAGGTCTTGTTGCTATTTGGATTGTTACAAGGGTTATTTGTTGCTATTGATTGTTTATATACCATTGGGCGATCGACTTCATTAGATAAAATGATGATCAATATCAATCAAAATAGTGCTTTGCGTGAAATTAAATATATTCGCAATGATGTAGTAGGACATCCTAGTTATCGATATTATGATGATAACGTCGTTGGATTTTGTGAACTAGATATTGAAAATCTCGTTGATGATGTGTTTGTCTATCGATCAGTTGTTTATGTAAACGATGTGATTCAAGAAACTACTCATCGGGTAAAAATGCTTGATGTCATCCAACAGTATTATCAAGAAAGTACGGATGTATTAACACAAACAATTCAGTTTTTCAACATGAAACACAATCGCGTTGAGTTTCATCTATCAGAAAAAGTGAGTCAATTAGCTGATGACTTTATGGAAGGTCAGAAGAACAATGAGTTGCTTCAATCCATCGACGATTATTTTACAAAAGGGTTTTATTTGGCGAAAGATTCTCATCATCGAGTTTTATGGAGAACCCGATTGATCCGTTATTTGTTTAATCAAGCTAAAAATGCATATATTGATTATTTAACTATTTTAGAAATGTATAAATTATATTGTCTTTTGTATCAATTAGAAAAACAAATCAATCCTACCTGTCAGTTTCAGTTTGTTCGATTTACCCCTAATCCTGAATTTGTTCTACTTAAAAATCTCATCAAAAAAACTAAAAATAAACAATATGATCCTAGTTTCTTACATGATAATGCCCATCCTTTACATCAGCGTAATTTTGAAATATTGTTGAAACAATATGAGAACCACACTGCAACCGCTAATCTTAGGCAATGGATTCAAGATAAGCTCTTAGAAAATAATCGGGATATGATGTATTTAATTGGATCAGAGCTAAAAATATAATAAGGAGTTTCTATGTTTATTATTCGCTTTTTTAAATCATTATTCATGCCATCAAAGATGGTTAAATATGGTAAAATGAATTTCATTATTGCCATCGCCATTTTTTTAATATCATCAGGCTTGTTAGCCTTACCTAATTCTATTTATTTGTCCAACCATCGTTATGATTTGGTTGATTTGCAAGATTCCTATCATCTTCAGGTTTTTACAAAACTGGATAATGATGATTTACTGGTTTTGCGTCAATCAACTTGTACTGTGGAAGATCAAGCCATGTCGGGAATATGTTCTGGTCACGTTTTAGAAGGAGAACCTTATATTTATGAGGTGACTTATCAAGAAAAGACAACGCATATTTACATTGTTTTTGACCTCTATGATATTCATGATGCTGAGGCCTCACCCACATATAATATTCAAACGCAATTTAATACCCTTCCAACCTCAGATGGTGGAAATTACTTGTTGGTTTTTTATCGTGATGGTATCTATTATCAAACGCCTGAGTCGATTAGTGGTAAAGAGTTAGCTTATGCAAATGGCCATGACTTTGCTTTATCAGAACTTACGGATGGAACCATCCTGGCCTATCGGTTGATTGATATGTATATGAATGATATTCGTATGGAAATCACGTTTAATACTTTTTTGATTTGTGTTATTTATACACTCATCTTTATTATTGTAATGTGGTTGGTGTATAAAACCACTCAAACCCCGTATACTTTTAAAGAAATGTATAATATTGGGGCGATTTCCTCCATTGTACCTTTGATTGTGATTATTGTGACGACCTTATTATTCCCAAGAGAAACCTTTATGTTTTATTACATCACGGTTTTTGGGCTCTATTATGTGATCGTTTTGTATCGAATTAGTAAATTAAAAAAACTTGTATAGAACTTAACCCCCATCACGTGTGTGATGGGGGTTTCACGAAAAAAGGCTTTCTTATCAAGTCGTTTTGTGGTAGAATAAAAGAAGAGAAATGAGTGATTAAAATGAAAAGAACGATTGCAAGAATAGTCGCAATGATGATCTTATATCATTATGATTTAACAAAAGAATTAGAAATTGAACTACTTATGGATCTCATTCACTGTGAAGAAGACTATGATCAAGAGATGGCAAAGGACTTAGTTGATGGTATTATTACCAATCTTCGTAAAATTGATCATACCATTTCTATCTATTTAGATCATTATACCTTGGATCGTCTATCATTTGTTGATCGGGCCCTTGTTCGAATTGGGACCTATGAACTCATGTTTACCAATACACCGACCTCAATTGTCATTAATGAAATCATTGAACTGTCTAAAGAATATAGTGAAGTGGATGATTTTAATACTGCAAAATTTAATAATGCGCTTCTTGATAAAATCGCCAAGGGACTTAAAAATGGAAGTTAAATACATTACCGTTGGTGCCTTGAACCGATATATTGAATATAAATTCGAGTCTGACCCCCATTTACAACTAATTTATGTGAAGGCTGAGATTTCAAATGTTAGATTATCGAAAGGCATCATATATTTTGTCTTAAAAGATGATACCTCTGAAATCGATGCATTGATGTTTCGAAACGTCGTTTCAAAATTGACGTTTGAACCCATTGATGGCATGACAGTGATTGTGAGTGGAAAGGTGAGCGTTTATCAGAAACGGGGACGATATTCTTTCCAAGTCAATACCATGGAGCAAGCGGGTCTTGGAAATGCCTATCTTGAGTTTTTAGAACTCAAAGAAAAGCTATCTAAAGAAGGGCTGTTTGATCAAAGACATAAACTTTTACTTCCTCCGATGAGTGAAGCGATTGGCGTTATCACCAGTGCCACAGGAGATGCGCTTCATGATATTGTTTCAACCATTCAAAAACGGTTTCCAATTGCGAAAGTCTATTTATATCCTGCGATTGTTCAAGGAAAAGATGCTCCCACTTCACTAATAAGGGCGCTTCTTCAAGCCAATCGTGATGCGGTGGTCGATGTGATATTGATCGCCCGTGGTGGGGGAACCGTTGAAGACTTATCGTGTTTTAATAATGAAATTTTGGCACGAACTATTTTTAATAGTCGCATTCCAACTGTTAGTGGGGTAGGTCATGAACAAGACTTTACTATTTGTGATTTTGTTGCGAGTTACCGGGCCCCGACTCCAACAGGAGCAGCGGTCGCTGTTACTAAAGATCAAGTAGAAATATTTGCGATGCTTATCGGGTTTGAAAAGCAATTAGTTTCATCTGCTAAGCAAAAGCTTATTGCCGCTCATAACGCTTATCAGACGTTGATGAATACCTATGGTATTAAAAATTATAGGCAGACTTTGGAAGCCAAAGAAGAAAAACTGAGGCAATTGTATAATCGATTGATGTTACAATCTCCGATTC
>JBAYFA010000022.1:0-10393 GCA_041667425.1 Bacilli bacterium | reverse complement strand
TTCAAAATTATAACTTAATTCCCACATTAACGGTGGAAGAAAATATTTTATTGTCGTTATCAGATTGTCCATTTAATCGACGTGAAAATTTATCAATTATTTATGCGATGTTAAGTCGCGTTGGACTTGAAAAAGAAGCGAAGAAATGGCCTCATGAATTGTCAGGAGGACAACAGCAACGAGTAGCCATTGCTCGAGCTCTTATTAAAAATCCACAACTAATTTTGGCGGATGAACCTACGGGAGCGGTTGATTCAAAAACGGCTCATGATGTGATGCAATTATTGAAAGAAATATCTGAAAATTGTTTGGTTATTGTTGTCACGCATAATGAAGCATTAGCTAGAGAGTTTGCATCGCGGGTCATTGAATTAAAAGATGGATGTATTATTAAAGATAGTCAAGAAAATGCAGAAAATTCTATGCTAAAATTATCAAATAAAACACGTAAAAAAAGTGCATCAAAAAGTTTGGGATTCTTTGCATTATTATTAATCAATTGGCGACAATTTATTCAAAAAATAGTTCGATCAATTTTGATTGTATTAGCAGGAAGTATTGGAGTTGTTGGGGTGTGTTTGGTTTTGACTATTTCAAGGGGTGTACAAAAATATATTATTGATATTCAACGAGAAACTTTGTCAAATTCTCCGATTACTATTCGGAGTACAACAGATAATACAAATCCCAATGAAGTAGAAGAAAATTTTGATGCGTACCCAACGGATGAGTTGATTCATGTGGTCAATAGATACGATTCTTATTATGGGCATATCAATGTTTTCTCAGATAATTTTTTACAGTATTTAACAGACTTAGATGCTAGTCTATATAATGTTATAGATTATAAAACTGTGCTAGATATGAAAGTATTAACACAAATGAATGGGCAATATAAACGCATCAACAATTATAAGTTTATGATGATGGGAAACGACACTGATTATTTATCATCTCAATATGATGTGTTAGACGGCACTATTCCAACCCAAAAAGGAGACCTTGCTATTTTAGTGGATCAATACAATTGTATTGATGTAAGTGTTCTTAATTACTTAGGAATTGATTTTGAAGGGATTGATTCATATACGTTTCAAGAAATGACTTCAAAGGAATATAAAGTTATTTTAAATGATGACTATTATTATAAAAAACCAGATGAAACATATGGGATTTATGGATCTAGTCAATATCCAGAAATGTATATAAATGAAAATAATATCACTTTAAAAATTACAGGGATTTTGCGACTAAATCCTGAGGCAAAAACCAATATTTATGATAGTGGTATTTTATATACCAAAGCATTAAGAGATTATTTAATTAATGATGCAATAACCAGTCAAATTGGTCAAGAGCAACTTCTATTTGGCCTTCAAAAAAATGTGTTTACTGGAGTAGAATTTAGTGATTCAATTTCCATTTCAGGAACGATTACTAAAGAATATTTATATGAAGCGCAATTATGTGATTTAGGGCTAATGGATGAAATTTCAACCATTCGAATTTATACTGATAATTTTGATCGTCGGGTTGCAGTCAATGAGTACATTAAAGACTATAATGCAACCCTTGATCCAGATGATAAAATTCTCTATTATGATTATATGGGAAACTTCGCCATTGAGTTTGATGCTTTTGTCGAAGTGTTAACAAAAACACTCATGATTTTTGCAGGAATTTCTTTATTAGTGTCGTCCATTATGATTGGAATTATTACTTATATTTCAGTGATGGAAAGAATTCATGATATTGGAATACTACGGAGTTTGGGGGCCTCTAGGCGATTCATTCGTTGGCTATTTAATTGTCAAAATGGAATGGTAGGATTGCTATCAGGTGTGATTGGAATATTGGGGGCAAGTCTCTTTATGAAACCCATTGTGGGAATGATGGTAGATATAATGGAAACCAACCACATAACAACGTTTGATATTTCTTCACTTAATTTTTCAAACTTTGGAGTAGGATATTTTTTGCTGATCATTGTTGCTAATATGATGCTGGCCATGATAGCTGGGGCAGTCCCCGCAATGACTGGATCACTTCTTAAACCGATTGAGGCCATTAATAAGGAGTAAGTAAGTGGCGGGTTACTGATAAATATGATACAATGATAATGAAGGGGTGAAATGATGAATATTAAACAAGAAAATTACAAATTACAAAATGGAAAATTAATTCCAAAAGTGGGATATGGAACGTGGCAAATAACCGATGAAGAATCGTGTGTTCAAGGAGTGAAATGGGCGCTGAATAACGGGTATCGACATATCGATACGGCGGCTGCGTATGGAAATGAAGAATACATTGCTAAAGCTATTAAACAAAGCAATATAAAACGTAGTGATCTCTTTATTACTAGTAAATTAAAAGCCGAAAAAAAGGGATATGACCTCACAATAGATGAGTTCAATAAAACAATTGCTCGTTTAGGGACAACGTATTTGGATTTGTATTTAATTCATGCTCCGCGTCCATGGGGTGATGTGAGTGAGGTTGATTATACTTCACTAAATATTGAATCTTGGAAGGCCATGATTGACTTATATAATCAGGGAAAAATTAAAGCCATTGGCGTATCAAATTTTAGTGCACAAGATATTGATTCGTTAATTAAAGCGACTGATTTTATTCCTCATGTCAATCAAATTAAAGTGCATGTTGGTCATAACAATGCATCAACGAAAATGTATTGTGATCAAAAAGGAATTTTAGTTGAGGCTTATTGTCCACTCGCAAGTGGCCGCATTTTTCAACAAGTTGAATTGGCCGATATTGCTGCCAAATATAATGTATCTCTTGCCCAATTATCTATTCGTTGGTGTTTGCAATATGGGACTCTTCCTCTTCCAAAATCTACACATGAAGGACGCATAATTGAAAATATAAAACTTGATTTTACCATTTCAAAAGAAGACATGGATCAATTATCAACGTGGTAATATAAATACAGTATAGCCCATATTAATGGGCTATATTTTAATTAAATAATTGAAACCTTGGAAAGTTGTGGAAAAGAAGAAAAATCCATGTTATAATGTATGTATAAGAGGTGAATTTCATGAATGAAACCATTGCTGCTATTTCAACTGCGATGGGGAATAGTGCTCTTGCTATTGTTCGCATTAGTGGGCCCCAAGCGATTTTTGTTGTCAATTCAATTTTTCAAGGGCCCTCGCTAGAGCGCATGCATTCTCATAGTGTATCTTATGGTCATATTATTGATCATGAAGTGGTTATTGATGAAGTATTAGTGACAGTTTTTCGTGCGCCCAAAACATTTACAGCAGAAGATTTGGTAGAGATAACTTGTCATGGAGGTTCTTTTGTAACACGGAAGATTTTGAGTTTATTATTAGGAGCAGGAGCTCGTCTTGCTGAACCGGGAGAATTTACAAAGCGAGCGTACTTAAATGGACGAATTGATTTAACCCAAGCGGAGGCAGTAATGGATATGATTGAATCTGAAACAGATGCAGCCTTAAAAATGGCTAACATTGCTTTGTCAGGTGCTACTAAAAAATATATAAATACTTTACGAAATCAGTTGTTACAATGTATTCTTAATATTGAAGTTAATGTTGACTATCCTGAGTATGAAGATGAAACCCAAATTACGGCTTCTCTTCTTATCCCAACACTGACATCGGTTGCAGACCAATTACAAGATGTTTTACGTAAATCTGATATTGGAAAGCTTATCCAACATGGAATTAAAACAGCTATCATTGGTAAACCTAATGTTGGAAAGTCAAGTTTATTAAATGCGTTACTGAAAGAAGAGCGAGCCATTGTTACTAATGTTGCTGGAACAACTCGCGACACCATAGAAGCCTCTTTACGATTAGGAGGAGTGGTGTTACAACTTATTGATACTGCTGGAATCCGATCGACGTCTGAGCTTGTTGAACGCATGGGTATTGAACGGGCTAAAGCGGTTATTCGGCAAGCTGATCTTATTATTTTAGTCTTTGATAACAGTGTTCCCTTAGATGAAAATGATCAATTGATTTTAGAACTAACGGCTGATAAGAAACGGTTAATAGTGGTCAATAAACAAGATCTTGCTACCCGCATTAATTTAAGGGAGTTATCTCATTATCGAATGGTATCAAGTTTTGAGCCCAAAGACATCGATTTGTTAGAAAAAGATATTCAAGAAATTTGTTTACAAAACATCGAAATTGATATTGATGAAACCTATATTGGATCACTTCGCCAAATCGAAAAAATTAAACTTGCTTTCTTTCATATCCAAGAGGCGCTGGCGTCCCTTAGAAATAAAATGCCGATTGATATTGCAAATATTGATATTCGCCTGAGTTATGATGCGTTATCACTCATTGTTGGAGAGGCAACATCAGAAAATATACAAGAAGAATTATTCAAGAGATTTTGTCTTGGGAAATAAAAAAATTATTGAAAAATATGCTTTAATGTGCTATAGTAAGAGAGTGTTAGGGAAGGACAAGTGTCATGTTAGAATTACCTGAATGTTATCATATTGCAAAGCAGTTATCCGACAACCTTGTTGGTAAAAAAATCAAAAAAGTGATTGCGAATGATACTCCCCATAAGATGGCGTGGTATTATGAAGATGATCCATCCAATTATCATAAATTGCTTAGATATCGCATTATTCGAAAAGTGAATGCATTTGGCTCCATGATTGAAATTTCTGCTGGACGAAGTCGTATTTTATTATCGGATGGTGTCGTTGTCAATTATTATCAACCGGGTGATGTGGTGAAGCCCAAACATCAATTGTATATTGAAATGACGGATGGAAGTAAATTGGTGTGTAACGTTATTATGTACGGAAGTTTGTTTGTTTTTCTTAATAAACAAAACAAAAATCCATATTATTTAATTGCGAAAGCAAAACCATCACCTCTATCTATTAGTTTTGATCAAACCTATTTTAATAGCTTAATGAATGAGGCCAAACCCACTTTAAATCTCAAGGCGTTTTTAGCAACAGAACAACGAATTCCGGGGTTGGGAAATGGCGTATTACAAGATATTTTATTTGTGGCTAAATTGAATCCAAAACGAAAACTTACGAATCTTGATGACGAAGAAAAATTTGATTTGTTTCGTGCGATTAAAGACACGCTTGCGATGATGGCAAAAATGGGAGGGCGCGATACTGAATTTGATATTTTTGGAAACCCTGGAGGGTACTTAACCATTTTATCTAATGAAAGTAAAGACCGTCCTTGTCCACGATGTCGAGGAATGATTGTGAAAGAAGCCTTTATGGGTGGGAGCATTTATTACTGTGAAAGTTGTCAAAAATAATTGATAATAAAAAACTCACTTAGTTGAGTTTTTTATTATGTATAAATAGTTATATGTATTATTTGTAAAAAGAAAAAATTTGTGATAAAATAACATAAGAAAAGCGGATTGTTCTAAGGAGGAAATCTATGCGTAAAACAAAAATTATTTGTACAATTGGTCCAGCATGTGAATCAGTGGTTATGTTAAAAAAATTAGTAGAAAATGGGTTAGATTGTGCTCGATTGAATTTTTCTCATGGAAACCATGAAGAGCATCGCATTCGTATTGAACGCATTAAACAGTTGAGAACCGATCTTAACATTGCGCTGCCAATTCTTCTTGATACGAAAGGCCCAGAAATTCGGTTAGGTACTTTTCAAGATGGGGCAGTGGATGTTCAGGCAGGTCAATTGTTCACATTTAATATTAATTCAAAGACAATTGGAACGAATAATCAAGTTGCAATTTCTTGTCCACAATTATATGAAGATATTTCTGTGGGAACAACTCTGTTAGTTGATGATGGAAAAGTCGGATTTGAAGTGATTGAACTCAAAGATGGAATGATCGGAACAAAAGTCATTAACGGGGGACGATTGTCTAATCGTAAAAGTGTGAATGTACCTAATGTATCGATTAATCTTCCATATATGAGTGAACAAGATCAATTAGATATATTGTTTGGAATTTCTCAAGATGTAGATTTTATTGCAGCGTCTTTTGCTCGAAATGAAGAGGACATGAAAGACCTTCGAACTTTTTTAGATAAAAATGGAGGCGAACGAATTAAAATTTTTGCGAAAATTGAAAACCGTCAAGGAATCAATCATGTAGATGATATTTTGAAATATGTGGATGGCATTATGATTGCTCGTGGAGATATGGGGGTTGAAGTCCCTTTTAAAGAACTTCCCTTTATTCAAAAGCAAATTATTAAAAAATGTTATCGGGCAGGTAAGCACGTTATTACGGCGACGCAAATGTTAGAATCGATGACTAAAAATCCACGCCCAACACGAGCAGAAGTATCTGATGTTGCGAATGCGATTTATGATGGAACAACCATTATCATGTTATCGGGTGAAACCGCCATGGGAGATTATCCCGTAGAAAGTGTGACGGCGATGGCAGAAATTGCGGAATCAACTGAACAAGCCATTAATTATAAAAAACGGTTTGAAACGAATCATCTTGATTTGGGTGTTGCTGTGATGAGTGCTATTGCAAATGCAGCAGTTATTTCAGCTAATCAAGTAGATGCGAAAGCGATTATTGCTGTGACTCGAAAAGGCGTGACAGCTAAGACTATCGCTAATTATCGTCCGAACAGTCCAATTGTTGCAGTCACTCCAGATTATAAAGCGTTTCATCAATTGCGTCTTGCGTGGAATGTGTTTCCTTTATTATTCCCAACCATGGAAGAGTCTATTGAAGAAGCATTTGATAGTTCAGTTCGAGTTGTTTTTGAGTCTAAATTTGTGAAGAAAAATGACGTGGTTGCGATTACTGGTGGAGTTAAAAAAACAGATCTTCAAACCGGTATTTTAAAAATATATAAAGTATAGGTGCGTCATGCACCTTTTTTCTATGATTGACAAATGACCAATAATTGGTTATAATGTAAAAGATATTGAAAAAGAGGTAAAGAAACATGCGCAAAATTTTTATGATTATATTACTCCTAGGAGCGGTCTTTTTAACGGGATGTGATTTATTAAGTCAAAGTCAAGAAGAAAAGATTTACATTTCCTTTGATTCCTATGGAGTAGGTCCCATTTCTAAAATAGATTTAGAAGAATTTACAGAACTTCCTATTCCCACTCAAGATGGATATGAATTTTTAGGCTGGTTCTATGAACGAGATTATCAAACAGAAGCAACGAATGAAAATATTATATTGCTCACTCATTCTATATCTGTTTATGCACAATGGGAAAGAATTCAAAGTGGATTTGATGTTCGATTTGTTGATTATGATGGAACTGTTTTAAAAGAAGAAATTGTTTCTGATCATGGAAGTGCTAATCCACCAACAGATCCTGTTCGTCTTGGACATACTTTTACTGGATGGGATCAAAATTATTTTACTATAACTGAAGCGGTAACGATTCAAGCACAATATGAAGTGAATCGGTATACCATTCGTTTTATTGATTATGATGGAACAGTCTTAAAGGAAGAAATGGTAGAATACTTATCGTCTGTGACTCCTCCGACTGACCCAACTCGATCGAATTACGTGTTTACTGGATGGGAAGGGACTTATGCACAAGTAACGGATAGTGCCGATGTGATGGCATTATATGAATCAAC
Organism: Bacilli bacterium; assembly: GCA_041667425.1. GTDB lineage: Bacteria > Bacillota_I > Bacilli_A > ML615J-28 > CAG-698 > JAQVOS01. The sequence continues at coordinate 2,794 of JBAYFA010000022.1, read as the reverse complement.
CAATGTCATGATTACTTATAATGTCATGGGTGGAAGTGTGATTCCAAATTCTGAGATTGCTTATGGGGCAACCATTCCTCTTCCAACCCCCACAAAAAATGGATATGTTTTTGCAGGATGGACCTATCTTGGAACACCATTATCGATGAATAAAGCATATCAAGATATGACCCTTGTTGCAACATGGGTATTACAAACTAATTTTACGTTATCTTTTAATACCAAAGGTGGAAACAGTATTAGTAATATGAGTGTGACTAGTTTTCAAGTGATAACGTTTCTACCAACCCCCACAAAAACAGGGGCAACCTTCCTTCATTGGATATGTGATGGGTTTATCGTTACCACGCCTGCCGTTTATACTTATCAAGAAGATGTGACGTTGGAAGCGGTTTATACTACGCTATATTATTCAACTGGAAACACGGTGACTTATCGTAACAAAACTGAACAAGTTTATATCCCTGATACTTACGCCGAAAAGGATGAAGAATTTAGAGGAGTTTGGGTCTCTTTTATCACTAATGATTTGCGAAGTTATTCAAGTGAATCGCAAATGAAAACGCAACTTACTGATATTTTAGATAATATGGAAGCGTGGAATATGAATGCTATTGTATTCCATATTCGTACTCATAATAATGCGTATTTTAATACCACTCGTGATCCAAGAGCCAGTTATGTATCAAATGTCGATTTCGAAGATTGGGACTATTTAACATGGTTTATTGAAGAATGTCATAAACGTGATATTGAATTTCATGCGTGGCTCAACCCATATCGTATTTCAACAACCAGAGATGCCGATGCAATTGCCTTACAATATGCCGCTTATCCAGATAATCCTGCTAGCGATGCCGATAATATATTAGTAGGGACCAGTTTATCTATTCTTAATCCTGGAGAACCGGTAGTTCGTGATTATTTGGTGGATGTGTGCATGGAAGTTATTGAAAAATATGATGTTGATGCTATTCATTTTGATGATTACTTTTATATCTCTATGGCAAGTGGTGCCGATAATGTTACTTATAATAAGTATAAGGCCGCCTCACAAACCACTAATATATCTGATTGGCGTAGAGAACAAGTGGATCTTTTTATTCATGATTTAAGTGATCATATGAGAGCTTATAATCAACAAACTGGTCGGGACGTGGAGCTTGGGATATCCCCAAGTGGCATATGGAGAAACGGCAGTGGAAGTACAGCCATTACATATGATTCCAACGGAACGGCGATTACTGATGGTAGTAATACCGCGGGAATGGAACATTATGCAGGATATTTGTATTCAGATACTAAAAAATGGGCCGATGAAGAATGGATTGATTATCTCATTCCTCAAACTTATTGGAGTTTCACGCAAACGGTTGCTCAATATGCCGAGCTTGCTGATTGGTGGAGTCAAGTCGTTCACAATAAAGATGTAAAATTATATATGGGAATGGGAATTTATATGGATTCCTATGCTTGGAAATCAAACCCTTATGAAGCCAGTGATCAGGTTTTATATAATACAAAATATTCAGAAATTGATGGTGTTTGTATTTTCCGTTATGGATACATCGTATCTCGTCTTAATGCAGCCAATGCGGGAACGTTGCGGCTAATCAATGATTATTGGAAACATAAAGTATCTATTCCAGAATAAATATAAAAAACCCGGACCAATTTGGTTCGGGTTTTTGTATAATAAGATGAATTATAAATTTAATTTAAGTGTAGTGGTTTAAAGAGCATTGGATAAAGACCCATTCCGACAAAACTAACCAACCCATAACGCAGCATGTCAAGGAAAATATAGCCCTCAGGGAAGAGTTTGTCTAATCCCATGAGTAAACCCGCAAATACGACTAAACTCAAGCCAAAGCGAATTAAACGGCGTTTTAGAGAGGTTTGGCACGTAAAGTCTACCCATTTGTTTTCAACAAAAACAGCTCCAATAAAACCAAGGAATAAAGCATATCCTGTATAGAAATCGCGGTACACTTCGATATCAGAAAAGTTGGGACGATAATAGATGATTGTGAACGGTAAAAAAACAAGAGCAGTGGCAACCAATAAAATCATTTTGTGTTTAAAATTGGTTCCCCATTTTTGATATAACCATGTTCCAAGAAATGCGCCTGCTATTCCTAGTAGGGCTCCCCCAATGACGTCGGTGGGATAATGGACGCCTAAATAAACGCGTGAGCAAGCGATTAAGATAATAATGGTGATGATGGCAATCCACAATTTTTTGTTTTTAAAATGTAAGCCAATGGCTCCGTAAAATGTGGATGCATTTTGAGTATGGCCACTTGGAAAGGAATAGCCTGTGGCTGTTTCCATTCGTGCAGGAATAATAGTGACATCTGCTTCAAATGGGCGGACTCTATTAACCAATCCTTTTAACGCATTGTTAGAGCATACGCCAATAAATACACAATAGGCAATCTGTTCTCCTACTTTTTTGTTATACACAAAATAAATAAATGCTAAGATAACAATTAGGATATATTGCTCCCCTAATATTGTAATCATTTCTGCCAAAATATTTGAGACTTCATTGGAGGTTGTTCGTAGCCATTTAATGAACGTCAGTTCCCATTCCATATAATCAACTCCTTATGCTTTATTGTAATTGATTGTCGCAAGAAAGGCAAGAAAAAACTGCGTAAAAACGCAGTCAGACTGTTGACAAAGCTTATTCTACAACAGTCGATAAAAGCAAAAAAAGTCATAATGTGGATAACTCGGTTTCCACTCATGACTTTTCTCATTAAAAGCAAGAAAAAATGGCTATTATGCC
>JBAYFA010000021.1:0-10402 GCA_041667425.1 Bacilli bacterium | reverse complement strand
TTTCGTGTTTTAGTAGTATGAATTTATGAAAAAAGTCTATTAAGTACTCCTTGTTAAAAGCCTACTAGACTAGTATACAAAACGAAGAAAGGAGAGATTATCCTATTTTCGCAACAAAAAAGGCTTGAAAACACTGTATCAAACCTATTGTGCTAATATGGTGGAATAGAGGGGAGTCGAACCCCTGTCCAAACGATTATTCATTTTGCTTTCTACATGTTTAGTTTATTTTCTTAATTTCATCTGTTGATAGGTAATAAACAAGCTATCTCAAACTAGTTACAGAATCTCGAAATCACAGTCGTAACCCTCTGTGACTCCATCTCTCAATTACTGTCCTCTTTTTAAGAAACTTTGAGAGTCACTTTCTTAACGAGGGCTTTGCTTAAGCAGCGAAAGCGTAATTATTGTTTGTGTTTGCGTTTAAATTAATAAACCTCGGCGTTTTAACGTTCGCAACAACGACATGCTTACTCAACTTCAAATGGCCTGTCGAAACCATAACTATCCCATATAAATATTATACCAAATTAAAAAACGATTGTACATTAAATTGGTAATTTATCTCTTCATTGCTTTTTTAACTGCCATTTTTATATCTTTTTGTTTTAAATCTTCGCGCTTATCGTAATTCTTTTTTCCTTTTGCAAGCGTAATTTTAATTTTCGCAAGCCCTCGTTCTAAATATAGTTCCAAAGGAATAATGGTCAATCCTTCTAAACTAACTCGTTTAGATAAATTTTTAATTTCTTTCCCATGAGCAAGAAGCTTGCGAACTCTTTTTTCCTCGTGATTAAAAATATTGCCTTTATCGAATTTTGCAATATTCATATCCAAAATAAATAATTCATTTTCTTTCACTTGGCAATGTGCTTCGGTAATCGAAACTTGTCCTAACCGAATAGATTTAATTTCAGTTCCAGTTAAGACAAGCCCACAATCAAAGGTTTCAATGAAAAAATACTCATGAGATGCCTTTTTGTTTCGGGCGATTATTTTGATGTTTTCCATAAAAAGGTCTCCTTATAATTTCAAAATCGACTTGACGCAATTCCTTAGATGCTTTTTTGACACGAATATCAATTTTTTGACCCAATCGATACGAAATGTTCTTAGATGTAAGTGACATTCGATTCTCATCATAAACAAAATAGCCTGGTAAATCATTGATATGAATAAATCCTTCAATCGTATTGGGAAGAGTAGCAAAAATTCCAAAATTTGTCACCGATGAAATGGTAGCCTCAGCACCGTCACCGATATGTTTTTCCATATATTCAGCTTTCTTCATATCATTGACTTCATATTCACAATCAATAGCATTTCGTTCTTTTTGACTAGCCCATGCTGATGCCTCACTGAGAAAAGATGCCATCTTATCTTGAGTATCGACATCGACTTGATGATTAAACAAATAAGTACGAAGTAATCGATGAACAATTAAGTCTGGATAACGACGAATAGGCGAGGTAAAATGAGTATAACAAGTACTAGCCAATCCGAAATGCCCTATATTCTTTTCACTATATTTGGCTTTTGCCATCATTCTTAATAACAAAGTGGATAACCCTTTATCTTCTTCCTTAATTTCCGACAAAAGGGCTTGTAAAACTTGAGGGTGTACTTTTCCCTTTTTTAAATGTAAGTGATATCCCAAGGATTTGGCTGCCAATGTAAATTTTTGCAATTTCAAATCATTGGGATTATCATGAATTCGATAAATAAAAGGAAGATTTAAATTTGAAATAGTTTGAGCCACCGTCTCATTAGCAATCAACATAAATTCTTCAATTAGTTTTTCACCAACACCCCTAGTGCGTAAAACAATGTCAATGGGGGCTCCTGTTTCATCAACAATTATTTTTGATTCAGGAATATCAAAATCAAGAGATCCTCGTTTTTCACGCATCGTATGGAGAATTAAAGCCAAATCCTTCATATGGGACAAATCCTCAACAATTGTCCGATATTCCTCACATAATGCGGGGTCTTGGGTCTCTAAAATGCGATTGACATTTTCATAGGTCATTCTAAATTGAGTGCGAATAAGTCCCGGAAAAATGTTGTGATTCAATACATGACCGTCACCATCAATTTCCATTTCACAAGCAATCACCAATTTATCTTCATTGGGATTCAATGAACACCAATCATTTGATAATTTATGAGGTAACATGGGAATGACACGATCTGCTAAATAAACACTCGTTCCCCGATTGTATGCTTCTTCATCCAAAGGTGATTGTGCTTCAACATAAAAGCTCACATCAGCAATATAAACTCCAAGATGATAACAACCATTGGATAATTTTTGAATTGCCACAGCGTCATCTAAATCTTTAGCATCAGCCCCATCAATGGTAATGATATTTCCTTGAATGAAGCGCCTTTTTGTACGTTCCTTATCAATATCAACGGCTAATATTTTCACTTGATCGAGGACATCTTTAGGAAATTCACTAATAAAACCATATTTATAAGCAACACTTTTAATATCAATTCCAACATCATGAATGTTCCCAATGACTTCAACAATTTTTCCTCGTACAAAAGTCCCATTCACCACCTCGGTGACTTTAAAAATAACAACATCTCCAGGAACACTGATTCCAAAATCGAGGACTTCAAATATGTAATTGAGTTTAACATCATCAGCAGCAAATTGTTTTTTGTTCTTCTTGACTACTATTTGACCAATGACTTGGCTAAGTGCTCGCTTGACTACTTCAACAACTCCAGCTTCTTTCTTCCCAAAAGATGAATTTTCATCCGTAATTGTAAAAAAGACAAGATCGTTGTCCATGGCTTCACCAACTAGTAGTTTTGGTACAAAAAAATCATCTAAAAATTCGTCACTTCTAATAAACCCAAAACCCTTATCCTTAATATCTATTTTTCCTAAGTGTAAATTAAAATGTTTTAAAAGGCCAAATTTATGCCTTTTGGTCTCTTTAACAATAAATTCACTTTTTAATTCTGCTAACAAGGGCTTTAGAATTGACATCTCAATCCCTGATGCAATTTGTAATTTTTCTATATCCATCGGTGTATAAGTTTTCTCATTCATGAGCGATAAAATTTTTTCTTTCATAGTTCTCCTTTAAAAAACAATCACACATCATGATTTTAGGATAAAAAATAGGCCTGCAAGAGGCCTATCTAAATGATTACGCTAATCTATCAACAAAGTATGCAGTAACAATAGACAACACAAAGAAAGAAATGGTACAGATCATGAATGCACGATCAATCCATAATTCAAATCCTCTTTGTTTCTTATTGGCAAACAGTTCCGATTTTTCACCGGTAAAGGCTGCAGATGCATCCTCTTTTGATTCCATCAATATGATCATGATTATTAATAAGCTTGATACGATTATTAATAAAATATCCCAGATAGTCATAGAGTCCTCCCAAAGTATTAATACACTAGATTGTTTTCTTACTTATAATATTATACCACAATTGATTTATTTCCGCAAGTAGTTAATTATTATTTTCAGTTGGTTTTAATAAAATTTCAAGAATTGGGATCAAGAATAAAATGATCCACCCGGGGTGCCAATATCCATATACTCCTAAAACAACATATCCAGCCACCACTACAATTGGAACTGACATGCGAAATTTTTTATAACCCAATAAATATGGCATAATGGGGATCAATAAAAATACAAGCCATGTTGCTCTCCAAATATGAAATACAAATCCAAGAGTTAAAAAAATAGCCAAACAAACGATGGGGGTAATTGACATAATTTTTGCGCGTAATGACATAGTCATCCTCCTTTATTCACAATTTTTTTTGAAAACGTACGAATACAATAGTTTTTTAATTTCCATAGATCCATTTTAAAATGGTTCCATTCCCAAAACAACGACATCAAAAATGAGAGCCCACCAATAAGAATAAAGGAAGGCAAAATCAGCCAAACAAGAGGCCAATACTTTGCTTCTCCTGCATAAGGTCCATAGGGGATTTCCATAAGGAAATTTGGAGTTAAAGCGGTGAGTAATTGTCCCATTTGTCCAAAAGTATCACGAAGACCAAAAATCATCGAAAAATTACGATATCCCTCGGGATCTAATAAATCAGTATTCCGAAGAGGTACCAAGCCAATTTCCATCAATATAATTTCATTAATCATAATAATAGCAAGAACCACCATAAATATAAGTGGAACTTTATAGACTCGATGATAATCAAGTCGATGAAGGCCGGTTGCAACCATGAGAAAAGGAGCAACTGTAATGATGATGTGACACAAATAAAAGCGAATCGTATCAAAGGCAAAAATATAGGCATCCTTTTCTAATGACTCGATTGGAATCAAAACAGCCAAGGTTCCACTTAAAATCCCAATATAAAACATATAATCTTTAAGTACTTTATTTTTACTTAAAAATATAAAAGGGAAAATTAGGGTCGATAAAGCACATATATTTTCAGGGGTAATTTTGCGAACTGCATTAGGATCATCCGCATAAGGGGGAAAGAGTAGTTTCATAAAATGAAGAATTAATGCAAAAAACAAAATTGAAAGAATCACTCGTTTTTTAACATTGTTTGTTTGCTTCCTTAATAAGAAATATCCGCCAATGGCTGAGGCGATAAATATTGCCATGTAAAAAAAGTATCCAAATCCCTTAAATAGTTGAATGGTCATTTGTATACCTCCGATGAACCTATCACTATTTTATCACAATTTTCCCCTGCATACAAGTCTATTTAAACAAAAATAAGCATATTAAATGAAAAATAATTGAACAATTGAACACTAAAAACGGTAAATGGATTAAGAAAAAACTTTAATAATTCTTAAATTCATAATCACTTGATAATACATATTTCATTGTTATTCATAAAAAAATTATATCCCGAAGGATATAATTTTTATAATAATGATGAGGCCAACGCTTCATCAATAGTCTCAATACTGATAATTTTTAATTGTTCTCGCACAGATGAGGGGATTTCATCCAAATCTTTAATATTCTCACGAGGAATTAAAATGGTTGACAAGCCACTGCGGTGTGCTGCAATTGCTTTTTCACGTAGTCCACCAATAGGTAAGACTCGACCTCTTAAAGTAATTTCTCCCGTCATTCCCACCAAATGATTCACATATCGATGTGAAAACGCCGACGTAATAGCAGTCGCAATCGCCACTCCTGCAGATGGTCCATCTTTAGGAACTGCACCTTCAGGAACATGGATATGAATATCATTGGTATCAAATAAAGTGGAATCAATTAAGAGCTTTTTACTATTGGCCTTGACATAACTAAGGGCTGCTTGAGCAGATTCCTTCATAACATCCCCTAATTTTCCAGTTAAGACCAAGTGACCTTCTCCTTTATAATAAGTAACCTCAATGGGAAGAGTATCTCCACCATATTGAGTGTAAGCCAATCCCGTCACAACGCCAATTTGATCAATTTGATCAATTTTAGCATACGTAAACTTTGGCTTTCCTAACCATGTCGAAAGATTGTTTTCATCAATCATAATGGATGTCTTATTGTCCATTAAAATAGTTTTGATTGCTCGGCGAATCAGCGTACCAATATGACGCTCTAATTCTCTCACTCCTGCTTCCTTAGTATATTCACGAATAATACGCCAAAGGGCATTATCTGTCAGTTCAAAGGCCTCACTAGAAAGGCCATGCAACGCGAGCTGTTTTTCAAGGAGATGACGTTTTGCAATCTCATATTTTTCATATTCAGTATAACTTGACAATTCCACAATTTCCAAACGATCACGCAAGGCAGCAGGAATATTTTCCAAATAATTGGCAGTCGCAATAAAGAAGACGTTAGATAAGTCATATGGCTCTTCTAAATAATGATCACTAAAGAATTTATTTTGTTCAGAATCCAATACTTCTAAGAGCGCACTGGCAGGATCTCCGCGATAATCACTCGATAATTTGTCCACTTCATCTAATAAGAAGACAGGATTAATAACTTTTGCTCGCTTCATTCCCTGTAAAATACGTCCAGGAAGAGCGCCCAAATAAGTTCGACGATGTCCACGAATTTCACTTTCATCTTTGACTCCACCCAAAGATTGTTTCACAAAAGGTTTATTAAGAGCAGTCGCAATCGAACGAGCAAGACTTGTTTTACCGACCCCAGGAGGTCCGACTAAACATAGAATTGATGATGGATTTTTATTTGTCATAATACGAACAGCCAAATATTCTAAGATTCGTTCTTTGACGCGTTCTAATCCATAATGATCTTTATCAAGTTGCTCTTTCGTTTTCTTAATATCTTTAGAGTCTGGTGCTTCAATACTCCAAGGTAAACTGATGACAAAATCAATATAGGTTCGAGCAATGGAAGCTTCGCCACTGGCAATTCCCATAGAACTATAACGAGATAGCTCAATCAAGACTTTTTCTTCCATTTCTTTTGGCATTTTACATGCTTTAATCTTATCTTTTAATTCGTCAATTTCTGTTTCTTTTTTGACTTTATCACCTAATTCATCTTGAATAACTTTCATTTTTTCACGCAAGTAATATTCTTTTTGATTTTCAGTAATATTCTTTTTCACTTCATTTTCAATTTGTGTTTCAATGGTTTGAATATATTTCTCCCGCTTAATATCTTGTAACATCATTTTCATGCGTTCACTAATACTCGGAGTATTCAAATAAGTTAATTTATGATTAAAGTCCATTGTGAGATTATAAGCCAATAAATCGGTGAGAATGTCAGCAGTCACTCCGCCTGTGATTTTGTTAATAATATCGGGGTTGTTATGAAAGAGACGTTGTCCACCAACATCAAGTTCTTCAATCAGAAGACGTACACTAGCAACTTCTTCGTTTAAGTTATCCGATTCAGCCGGCATAGTGAGAATATTAACGACAAAATGCGGCTTTTGCGAAACAAATTGCAAAATACGACATCTAGTAATACCAATCACTTTTAATTTGTGAATGGGAGTCGCATCCATATTGTAAACGACTTTAGCAACAATCCCAATTTCATTAAGGTCAGCAGGTTTAGGGGTATCAGTAGTCAATAATTTTTGCACCAATAAGACAACATACTTATTGCCTTCAAGGGCAGCTTTGATAGCTTTTTGATTTTCGACTATTCCGACATCCAAACGAATTTCATTATTGGGTAATGGAACAATTCCGCGAACCGTCACTGCTGGTAAGGTTTCTTGAATAATGGTTTGATTGGTAATCATCTGATTCTCCTTTCTTAAAAATGAAGGCAGCCTTGGTTAGGCTGTCTTAATCTTTTTTTTAATGGTAGGATCGCCTTTTCGCAAGACGACATCCTTTGTAATAATGCATTTTTCCGTATTCTTCAATTGAGGAACTTGGAACATAATGTCGAGCATAATATTTTCAATAATTGCCCTCAATCCACGAGCACCCGTTTTCTCAGAATACGCTTCTTGGGCGATTGCCTCTACTGCATCCTCTTCAAACTCTAATTCAATTCCATCCATTTCAAAAATAGTTTGGTACTGTTTAATGATGGCGTTTTTAGGTTCTTTCAAGATTTCTATTAAATTAGCAATCGTCAAAGGTTTCAACGCAGCAATCACCGGAAGACGGCCTACGAGTTCCGGAATCATACCATATCGTTGAATATCCTGATGGGTAACTAATTGATATATATCGTGTGATTCAAAGGAAATATTGGATGGGATTGTATGAAAGCCAATGACTTTCTTTCCCAATCTATTTTTAATAATTTCTTCCATTCCTTCAAAAGATCCACCACAAATGAATAATACATTGGTGGTATCAAATTGAATGAACTCTTGTTGAGGATGCTTTCTTCCTCCTTCGGGAGGAACATTGGCAACCGTACCTTCTAATATTTTCAAAAGAGCTTGTTGAACACCTTCCCCACTTACATCGCGTGTAATGGATACATTATCCCCTTTTCGGGCAATTTTATCAATTTCATCAATATAAATGATTCCCTTTTGAGCCAAATCAAGATTAAAATTAGCTGCTTGCAATAACCGTAATAAGACGTTTTCGACATCTTCACCCACATACCCCGCTTGGGTAAGTGATGTTGCATCGGCAATCGCAAACGGAACTTTTAAAATCTTGGCAAGAGTCCTTGCCAAAAGCGTTTTTCCACTCCCAGTTGATCCGAGAAGCAAAATATTACTCTTATCAATTTCGATATCTTTTTCTTCAAATAAATTGTTATTAACTCGTTTATAATGATTATAAACAGCAACACTTAAAACTTTCTTTGCATATTCTTGACCCACAACATATAAAGATAAGGTATCAAATATTTGTTGAGGAGTTAAATCTAATCGAAATTCTTCTTCTTCAACATCTTCAACCGGTTCATCGAGTTGTAACATTTGATGACAAACACTAATACACATTTCGCAAATAAAACAATTATCACCTTCGATGAGACGGCGATCTTCTGTTCCAGGTAATCCACAAAAAGAACAAACATTCACTTTTTCATCTGTTGGCATAACGGTCCTCCTTACTTGACAATGGCGCTATCTTTGATTAAACTAATGGCCTTTCTCATTTTAAGATAAGGGGCTATCATTTCTTTTGCATACATTTTCTTAATATCATCAATGCTTTTCTTATATTCAAGCGCAACCGCTTCAAATTCATCATCATATTCTTTAGCAGAAATTTTAAATTTTTCAACTTCAGCAATCTTTAAAAAGACAGCTCGTTGACGAACGCTGGTTTCTGCACTTGGTGCAATGGCTTTCTTATATTGTTCTAAAGACTCAATTCCATAATATTGCAACAACATTTCCATTGGAATATTATAGTTCTTCGCTTGTTGTTCCATTTGTTGAACTTGACGTTCAATTTCTTCTTCAACTAAAACAGCAGGAAGTTCTAGTGTCGCATTAGATACCGCCAACGTTAGAACATCATCGTTAAATTTATTAACTGATGCTTCTTCTTTTTCTGCAGTCAATGTTTCTTTCACATAAGCAAGATAAGCATCAACTGTCACAATTCCTTCAATTTCTAAATCTTTTACAAACTCATCGTTGAGTTCTGGTAAAACCCGTTCTTTGATTTCGTGTAATTTTATATTGAAGGTAGCTTCTTTTCCTTTAAGGGTATCTTGTTGATAATTTTCAGGAAAAGTAACCTTAAGGGCTTTTTCCTCACCAACTGTTAATCCAATCATTTGTTCTTCAAATCCTGGGATAAATTGATGAGATCCAATTTCTAACGTATGATTTTCAGCTTTTCCACCTTCAAAGGCAACACCATCCACAAATCCTTCAAAATCAAAAATTGCAGTATGGCCATTTTCTAAAGGTTTTCCTTCAACAAGCACCAATTCCGCATGACTTTTCTTTTGACGATCAATATATTCATTAATGTCTTCTTCTTTCACTTCAACTGCTTCTTTTTTAACTTCTAGTTCTTTATATTGACCCAATTCAACCTCAGGCCATACATCAACTGTAATTGAAAATTTTAACTTTTTGCCTTTGCCTACTGTGGCAAAATCGACATCAAGGTTAGGACGTCCAACGACTTCCAATGTATGTTTCTCGAGAGCTGCTTGATAAGCTTCGTTAACTGCATAATTAACCGCTTCTTCATATAGGCTTTCTTCTCCGAATTTAGCGTTGTACATATCTCGAGGAAGTTTGCCTTTTCGAAATCCTTTAACTTCAACTTCTTGGACTTTTTTTGCGAATGCTTGATCTAGTGCTGCGTCAAATGCTTCGCTATCCACGACAAATCTGATTTTCACTTGACATCCGCTTACTTTTTCTACTTTTACGCTCATTTTTCTATCTCCTTTTTGTTTATAACATCATTATTATACTTAAAATTTCCAACAAAAGCAATAATTATAACCTAATATGATACATAATTTCAATCATTTCTTTTAAATTAGCCAGATGTTGTTTTTCATATCCTAATTCAACTAAAATATTTAATAAATCAATCAATCGTAACATAATATAAGTCATGGGATCAAATGAATCATCTCCACGTCCACTAGTGAAGTCTACGACGAAAGCAGCCAAAACAAGAGTTAAAACCACTTGATCATAAGCTCGGTTCTTCCATAACCGAATGATAGAATAATTGGCTCCTCCTTCTTGATATAAAATTTTAATATAAGGATCAGAAAGGGCAGGACTTCGTTTTAGATAATTACGCGCTAGAAACGATTCTCCCAATGCTAGATAAGATGCTAAAATGTAATAATCATACTCTAGTGAGGAACAATCATTCTTTAAGAGTTCATCTCCCACTGTGATAACCTCTTCATATGAATTCATATAAAAATAGGCTTTAAGCAATTGAACAATGTCAAAGGGCTCTAACATTTTAGCATGCTGTAAGATTTCATATTTTAAGTGAATAATGGCCGAATTAGAGGATGCTTC
>JBAYFA010000020.1:0-10789 GCA_041667425.1 Bacilli bacterium | reverse complement strand
TCTTTAGATGCCATTGCTGAACAAGAAATATTTTACCAATTTGATGAGCTTCGTCGCGATAAAACAACAATATTTGTATCTCATCGACTATCTTCAGCTGTATCAGCTACTAAAATTGTTGTTTTGGAAGATGGAGCACTGATTGAAGAAGGTAATCATCATGTTCTTATGAATAATAAAGGAAAATATTATGAACTTTTTTCTACCCAAGCAAAACGATATGTTGAATCGTATGAGGCTCCTACCACGAAAAGTGTAGGGAAGCCATTATTTAAATAAATTAAATGGTTATAAAAAAGACTTCTAAATAGACATTGGCCTAAATAGAAGTCTAGGGTTATTATTTTAGTAAATCTAATACTTCCTTGATTTGATTCATAGCATAATCCATTTGTGCTTTGGTATGAGTCGCTGTATAACTTGTTCTCAACAAGCTTTGTCCAACGGGAGTGGCTGGAGAAATAACAGGGTTAACATAGACTCCTCGTTCTAATAACATTTTACAAGCGATAAATGTTTTTTCATCTTCATAGGTGAAGATGGGGATAATTGGCGTTTGACTCTCAATGATGGGAATTCCGAAGCGTTTTAATCCTTCGCGCATATAATTACTAATATCTTTTAAGGCTTTTACCCGTTCAGGTTCACGAATAAGAATTCGTAAAGAGGCACGGGCACATTCTACACTTGCTGGAGTAATGGAAGCACTAAAGATAAAAGGACGTGAAAAATGTTTTACATATTCCACTACATCACTTTTGGCGGCCATATAGCCGCCTAAACTAGCCAATGATTTTGAAAAAGTACCCATATAAATATCAATGTCATCTTCTAATCCAAAATGTTCTGCGGTTCCGCGGCCATGAGCTCCTAAGACGCCTAGTCCGTGAGCATCATCAACCATGATGCGTGCTTTATATTTTTTTGCAAGGCGAACAATTTCTGGAAGGTTGCAAATATCTCCACTCATACTAAATACGCCATCAGTGACAACCAAAATACCTTTGCTTTCATCAACTGATTGTAAAATAGATTCTAAATCAGCCATGTCATTGTGTTCATAGCGCAATAGTTTTGCATAACTAAGGCGACATGCATCATAAATGCTGGCATGATTTTCTTTGTCACCGATGATTACATCGTTGCGTCCAGCGATGGCACTAATGATTCCAAGGTTGCTTTGAAATCCAGTTGAAAAAGTAAGGCAGGCTTCTTTTTTTAGGAAAGCTGCTAATTCTTGTTCTAAAGCTATATGAATATCAAGCGTTCCGTTTAAAAAACGGGATCCACTACAACCACTTCCATATTTTTCAATCGCTTTAACACCTGAGGCAATGACTTCAGGATGTGAGGTTAATCCAAGATAATTATTTGATCCAATCATGATTACTTTATGATGATCCATCATGATTTCCGTATCTTGTCCAGTCTGTAGTTCATGAAAATAAGGATAAATCCCCATTTCTTTCACCGATTTAATGTGCTCTAAACTTGATAATTTTTGAAATAAATCCATACTTTCCTCCAAATCAAAAATGATTTATGAACAATTATAACACAACTGTTGAATAAATACAATCTTCATTTAAAATATTGAAAACGGATTCATTGCTAATTTAAGAGATTGATAGCAAAATATGGCAAAAATTGATATAATATAATAAGAGAAGAGGGATGATGATGAAATATATTTTAATTGATTTGGGTGATACCGTCTTTTATAACATAAATCTATCTTTTGATCAAGGGGGCCGATATCTTTATGACATGATTGAAGGGGATAAACCTGCGTGGGATGATTTTTTTATGTCCTTTCAATCACTTGGAAAGGCCTGCTATCAAGGAAGAGGACTGATTGAAGTTCCTTTTATGTCTTTCTTACGATATTTAATGGCCCTTAAAAACATTCACTTTGCTCTGTCACTTCCTGAAATTGAAAAGGGCTTTGCCTTGTCTTTTTCCAAAAACGAAATGGTCGAGGATGTGGAGAAGTTTTTGCGCTATTGTCAACGTCATCACAGTAAGGTGGTTGCCTTGTCTAATTCTGCTTTTCAACATTCGACCTTGCGATATCAACTTGAATGTTTTGGTATTCTTCATTATTTTACAGATGTGTTATCATCGGCAGATTGGATTTTTAGAAAACCAGCTCCAGAATTTTTTGAGATTGGGGTGAAAATCCTTGGAGTGAACAGAAATAATATTCTCTTTATTGGCAATGACTATGAAGTTGATGTCTTGGGAGCACAAAATGCTCATCTTCAATGTGCATGGTTGCGTAACAAAGACGATCAGCGTCCCATTATTTTTCCCTCGTTTGTAATTGAATCTTATCAAGATTTGCTCACTTTGATGAAACAAGAGCAGTAAAAGTAAATAAAAGTCATTGAAATCATTCTTCGTCTATGATATAATACGAAGTGATTGTTTATAGGAGTTATTATGAAAATATTAAATAAAAAATTTGATCGTTTACCGGAATTCTTACTCTTAGTCACAATTTTGCTTACTTTTGAAATATTGATGGCTATTCGTTATCAAATTGCTATTTATGTTCCTTATTATCTTCTGACTCTTGCAAGTATTGCCATTGTACCTGGAATTATTCTTCTATTTAATAAGAGTAAACTCCGCTTTATTTTATATTCGGTTTTTTTGTTTATTTCATTTGTCATTTTCATTGCTGATAGTTGCTTGTTTTACTACAAAGAAGATGTTTTTTCTTGGGCGATGTTGCAGGATGTTGGCGATGGATTAACCATGGGTATTAAATATAATGTTTTTGTCGCTTTTCCATGGTGGGGATGGGTGTTAATCTTTTCATTTCTAGGGGTGATGATATGGTTATTGGTTCGACTATTACTAGGCCATGATAAAGTAACGACTCCCTTTAAATGGAAAAGAACCCTTTATGTCTTGATTGCGATGTTTACTTTGTTATCATCAGGAATTTATCTAAGAAAAGTAGATCTTCATTTATATCAGGTTCCGCAAGATAAGAGAACTTATATTCTTACTTTTGGATTTTCGACCTTTAACAAACAAGATATTCTTCATACATTTGGATCCTATCTCATGAATGGGAAAATGCGTATCGAAGCTTCAGAAGTCTTGGATGATGTTGATGATACCACCTTAACGACGCCTTCATGTTTGTTTGGAAGTATGGAAGATAAAAATGTCATCATGATCATGACGGAAACAGCTGAACAATATGCAATGGATCCTGTGTTAACTCCAACTTTATGGACATTATATAACAGTGGTTATTCTTTTACCAATACTTATGGGGTTGCAAAAACAAATTATACCTATGATGCTGAATTTAAGTCATTGACTTCGATGATGTATTATAATAACGATAATTTGATGCATTCGTATGCTGATAATCAATTTACCAATTCATTACCAACCATTTTAAAGCAAGAAGGATATACGGTCAATGCCTTTCATTCATTCTATCGTCATTATTTTAATCGTGATGATATGTATCAAGCCCTTGGGTTTGAAAACTATTATGCTAATGAAGATATGACGTTTTCGGATGTAGATTTTTGGCCATTGGATTCTGAATTTTTTGGCCAAACGCTTGATTTAGTTGCTCCAATTCAAGATGATCCATTTTTTAGTTTTATGATTACCCTATCTTGTCATGGAGCATTTAGGGAACGGCGTACGGAATTTGCCTCTTACTATTCTGTGATTGAAGCCGATGGTCGTTTTAATAATTATGACGAAGAATTCATCAATCTACTAGCAGCGCAAATGGATTTGGATCTGGGGCTATCTTATTTGATGGCTGATTTAGAAGCCAAAGGTCTCTTAGAGGACACCATTATTATGATGTTTAGTGATCATAAAAACTATTCAGCATTAGACACTACTAAAAAATATACTCCGCTGACTCAAGAGTATGAAGTCTATAATTATGAATATGATATTGTTCCTTTTGTTATTTACAACTCACTGCTACCTGATCGACAAATTACCTATCTCACATCACAATATGATATTATGCCTACCTTGTGTGATTTGTTGGGTATTTCTTTGATTAAAGACTATGTATATGGTCAAAGTATCTTTTTGTATGATACGAATCAATATGTAGATAAACCCATCATTTTAGGATATAATCGCTGGATTTCGAAAAATCTCATTGTTTACGATAAACAAATTGTTTATGTCAATCCATCTATTGTTGATCCGGATGCCTTGATGATGGAGATGCAAAACGATATTTATCAAACCATTGAACGGTTCCATGCTTACTTTTTGGCTGATTATTTTCGGAAGACTGCAGATTAATGCAGTCTTCTTTTGTAGGAGGGGCTTATGAAAATTCCTCAAGATGTTACCATCCTTTTAACTACCCTGCGACAAGCAGGGTATCAAGCCGTGGTGGTAGGGGGAGCTGTTCGTGATTATATTCGTGGAGTCAAACCCATAGACTATGATCTCGCTACCAGTGCTCCACCGCCGGTGGTCATCGAGTTATTTAAATCTTATTCGGTTTTTTCAGTGGGATTACAACATGGAACGGTCATAGTGCGCATTAACCATCATCATTATGAAATCACAACTTTTCGCAAAGAAGCGAGTTATCAGGATTATCGTCATCCATCTCGAGTGATGTTTATTGACGAATTGCACGAAGATTTGTCTCGTCGCGATTTTACAATCAATGCCATGGCCTATGATGATCAGTTAATTGATGACTTTGGAGGTCGAGAAGATATCAAAGATGGACTCATTCGGGCAGTGGGGGATCCTCTAAGTCGTTTTTACGAAGATCCGCTTAGAATTTTACGCGGATTGCGTTTTAGCTGTCAATTTCATTACACCATTGAACCTCTAACGCACCAGGCAATGATGGATAGTTTTCATCTCTTATCTAATATATCAAGAGAACGAATTCAAATAGAATTTTTTAAAATAATCAAAGCAGATCTTTCCTGGGTTTTAGAAAAGTATTATATGATTTTTCAATTCTTGTTTCCGGGGTTAAGACCTGAGGCTGTGACGCGTTATTTAGAAGTCGAGTCGAAATTGCCTTTGGATCTATCCATTCATCTTGCTTGTTTATTTTTAGATAATTCTGAATGTGAAAAAGATATTCTATCGCTTAAAACCTCTAAAATTCAAACTAATCATCTTTTAACAGTCATTGGCCATTATCAACGACTGACGAGTCTAGATTATCAAGTGCTTATTGACCTCTTTCAAGAATTACATGGTGAAGATATGTATGCCATTTGCTTTTTAAAAGATGTTTTAGGTGAATTGCCAGGTGCACGGGATGTATTAGATGATCTTTTAAAGAAACCTCATTTGTTGCGTCATCTGGCCATTGATGGACATGATTTAAAAGAGCTTGGATTATCTTCTGGGCCTCACTTAAAGGACATTTTATGTTCTTGTTTGGTGGAAGTTGCCAAGGGAAACTTGACTAATCAAAAAAATATTTTATTGAAGTATGTAGAAGAAAGCCTCTTATAAAAAAATCTAGTCAAATTCATTTATATATGATACAATAAATTAACTGAAATTGAAGGAAGTGTATAATATGGGAATTATTGATATTGTTGTTATTGCATTGTGTGGATTTTTAGCTGTTATTGGCTTATTTCGAGGATTTGTAAAGGAATTATTTTCTTTAGGTGGATGGATAATATCACTTGCTGTTGCTTTTTTGTTTTCAAACGTGGTCAGTCCCGTGGTTGTGGAAATGACTGGGGTCGAAGCAGGATTCACTGCCAATGCCCTCACCTTTGTTGGTCTCTTTTTAGTGGCTTTTATTGTGATTAAGATTGTTTCTCATTCTTTGTCTAAAGCTATTCAAAAAGGAGCATTGGGATTTATTGATCGACTCTTTGGAGTGGTGTGGGGTCTTGGAAAAGCCCTGATCATTGTTGGTCTTCTCTTTTTAGCGATTGACTACTTAAAAACACTTCCTTATATTGGGGAATCGATTCAAAACTTCATCATCACTGACTTAAAACTTGCTGGTGATACCATGAGCGTTGGACGTTATTTATATGAAAATAATTTTGCTTCAATGTTAATTAATTTTGCGATGTCTAATTTGTCGGTTTAATGAATAATTTTGGTTGAAAAAAATTTTAATATATACTATAATGATTGAAGGAGGTATTCATTATGAAATTAACAGGATCAAAAACAGAAAAAAATTTACATGTGGCGTTTGCTGGTGAATCTGAAGCTCGTAATAAGTATTCTTATTTTGCAAGTGCTGCAAAAAAAGAAGGATTTGTGCAAATTGCTAATATCTTTGAAGAAACAGCTGGTAACGAAAAAGAACATGCTAAGTTGTGGTTTAAAGAATTAGGACTTTTAGGCACTACCGCTGATAATTTGGTCAGTGCGGCTGCTGGAGAACATTATGAATGGACAGAAATGTATAAGACTTTTGCTGAAGAAGCGGAAGCAGAAGGTTTTACAAAAATTGCTGAAAAATTCCGTGGTGTTTTAGCCATTGAAAAGCGTCATGAAGAACGGTATTTAGACTTACTAAAGAACATTCAAGAAGGAAAAGTCTTCAAAAAAGAACAACCTAAAATGTGGATTTGCACTAATTGTGGGCATATTCATTATGGAGATGAAGCTCTTCAAGTGTGTCCTGTCTGTGCTCATCCTCAAGCTTATTTTGAATTATACTCAAAAAATTACTAAAATCATTGCCCCGTTAAGGGGCTTTTTCTTATATTTGGTTCAGTTATTCTTTACATTTATAAATTTTAGGACTATAATGATACAAGGAGGAAAATCATGATTCAAATACAAGAAGTAATTACAAAAAAAGATTTACGGAAATTTGTTGAATTTCCCATTGGCTTATATAAAGGGTGTCCTTATTATGTTCCCCCCATTGGTAGTGATGAGATGGATACATTTACAAAGGGAAAAAACCCCGCCTATGAATTTTGCGAAACGAGATTATTTTTAGCTATTCGTGATGGAATAATTGTTGGTCGTGTGGCAGGACTTATTAATCATGCTTATATTAAAAAACTTGGAAAACAAATTATGCGATTTACGCGATTTGATGTCATCGATGACTTAGACGTCTCAAAAGCCTTACTTGATCAAGTGAAACAGTGGGCAAAAGAAAGGAAAATGGATGATCTCATCGGTCCAATCGGATTTACTGATATTGATAAGCAAGGAATGCTTGTTGAGGGATTCGAAGAGATGAACTTATCGATTACTATTTATAACTATGAATACTACAATCGTCATCTAGAAGCCTTGGGCTTTGCCAAGGATGTCGATTGGGTCGAATATCAAGTAACGATCCCCAAAGAAATAGATCCACGAATTGAGAAACTTGCGAATATTGTTGAAAAACGGTATGGATTTCATCGTATTCCAATCAAGAAGCGTTCAGATTTAGGACCCTATGCTACAATGGCATTTGATGTTATTAATGAAGCCTTTGCAAAACTATATGGAACCGTTCCCTTGACCAAGGCTATTATTGATAAATCGGTCAAAGAATATGTTCCGTTGGTTAATTTAAAATATGTTTTTGTTATTGCCAACAAAAAAGAAGAAGTCATTGGATTTGGTCTATGCTTACCATCCATTGCCCAAGCGCTTAAAAAATCAAATGGACATCTATTACCCTTCGGCATTTTTAGAATGTTACGGGCACTTAAGAAATCTAAGATTTTAGAAATGTATTTTATTGCTGTCAAACCAGAGTATCAAAACATGGGAGTGAATGCTGTCATTATCGCGGAAGCGGTCAAAGCAGGAATTAAAAATGGCATTCAATTTGCTGAAACTGGACCTGAATTAGAAGATAATATTCAAGTTCAAGATCAATGGAAATCTTTCGACGCTCGTCAACATCGTCGTCGTCGTTGTTATATTCATCATATAAATCAATAAGTTATAAAAAAAACGCCATGAAAATCGTTTGTAAAAAAAATTGACTTTCATGGCGTTTTAGTGTATAATATTGATGTTGTGTATGAGCACAACCGCACAAAAAAGGTTTAAGTGAGATAATCCACCTTCATGGCGTGTCTTATTAATGAAAGAGGAGGTGTGCATACATGTACGCAATTATTGTTACCGGTGGAAAACAATACCGTGTTACTGAAAATCAAAGTTTATTTATAGAAAAGCTAGATGTTCAGGAAGGTGAAACGGTTGTTTTTGATCAAGTATTGGTTGTTGATGGTAAAATTGGAACTCCCTTTGTAGAAAACGCTAAAGTGACTGCAACGGTTGAAAAAAATGGAAAAGCTCCAAAGATTATCGTTTACAAATACAAATCCAAGAAAAATTACCACAAGAAACAAGGGCATCGTCAACCATTCACTAAAGTACAAATCGTTTCTATTGAAGGGTAATTATGACGACCATTGACATCATTCGTAATAAAGAAGGACTCATCCATGCTTTTCGCATTAGGGGTCATTCCGACTATGAAGAAAGTGGTAAAGATATCGTTTGTAGTAGCATTTCAACGGCGGTCATGATGACCATCGGACTCATTGACAAATTAGGATTGACATATGATTACAAGGTGGAAGATGAAACTGCCACTATCGACTTTCACATTCAATCTTTAACTGATATGGCCACCCTCGTTATAGATAACTTTTATGAACACGTGGTTGCCTTATCAACAGAATACAACCCATATTTGAAAATATCTGAAAAGAGGAGGTAAGTTCTCATGTTAAGAATTAGCATTCAATTTTTTGCATCTAAAAAAGCTGCAGGTTCTACAAGGAACGGTCGTGACTCCGTCGGTAGACGCTTAGGCGCTAAATTAAGCGACGGAGAATACGCAAATGCAGGATCCATTATATATCGTCAAAGAGGAACTCATATATTACCAGGAAATAATGTTGGTCGTGGTTCAGATGATACCTTATTTGCATTAATTAGTGGATATGTAAAGTTCGAACGCAAAGGTAAAGAAAAAACACAAGCGTCCGTATACGAAACAAAGTAAACCGAAAAATGCACGCATGTGCATTTTTTTAAAAGGAAGTGAAATAAATGTTTATTGATGATGTATCCCTTACTCTCATTGCTGGCAATGGTGGAAATGGTGTCGTCGCTTTTCGTCATGAAAAACACGTTCCCCTTGGAGGACCTTCAGGAGGAAATGGTGGACGAGGCGGAAGTGTCATATTTATTGGCAATGATGGGTTAACAACCCTTCTTGATTTACGCTATCAAAAACGGATTGCCGCTCCTCATGGGGAAAATGGGGCTGCAAAAAATCAATTTGGCAAAGATGCCAAAGACATTTTTATTCGTGTTCCGATTGGTACGGTTGTTCATGATTTAAAATCTAACACTATTATTGCGGATGTGACCAAACATGGTCAAGAAGTCGTGATTTGTCGAGGTGGAAAAGGTGGACGAGGCAATTATGCTTTTAAAACATCGCGAGTCACTGCTCCTCAAGTGTGTGAAAAAGGAGAACCCGGTGAGGAAAGAGAAGTTCGCATCGAACTTAAAGTCTTAGCCGATGTCGGGTTGGTTGGATTTCCAAATGTTGGAAAATCAACTCTTATTTCAATTATATCAGCTGCTAAACCTCGTATTGGTGATTATCCGTTTACAACAGTTGCTCCTAATTTGGGCGTGGTAAAAGTGGGCGATGGGCGAAGTTTTGTTGTTGCCGATTTACCGGGATTGATTGAAGGAGCCTCAGCGGGAGCTGGACTTGGATTTCAATTTTTACGTCACATTGAGCGAACACGTCTTATTGTTCATGTGCTCGATATGGGAACCATTGATCGTGACCCTTATCAAGATTATTTAAAAATAAATCATGAACTGATGACATACAATAAAAAACTCTTATTAAGACCGCAAATTATTGTAGCCAATAAAATGGATCTTCCTCATTCTGAGGAACGTCTTGAACAACTTAAAAAACAAGTGAAAGATGTTGACATTATTCCAATTAGTGCCTATACTAAAACCAACTTAGATGATTTGTTGTATCAAATTGCTGATAAACTTGATGTGGTTAGTTTGGATCAATTTCAAGAAACCATTCAAGAAGAAGTGGTTGAATATCGCTATCGTCCTGAAGAACCTCCTTTTACCATCACAAAAGATGATGATGAGGTGTACCACGTAACTGGACGAATGATTCAAAAATTCTTTGATGTGACCGATTTTACTATAGATGAAAATGTTAAACTATTCGCTCGTCGAATTCGTAATTTAGGAGTAGACGCTCGTCTTCGTGAATTGGGTGTTAAACATGGTGATACGGTGCGTGTTCTAGATTTTGAATTTGAATTTCTTGATTAAAGCATACCCTGTTGGGATGCTATTGTTGAATTTATTATATTAGCTTATGGGACCCTTCGTGGCCTAAAAAGGAGATTATTATGAAAAATTTAAAAATTCGTAAATTGGTGTTCGCATCTGAACTTATTGCGATTATCTTGTTTTTGTCGTTTGTACCCAACCCGTTAACGGGTATGGCTTTTGGCTATATTCCCCTATCACCCCTCGTAGTGATGACTATTATTCATATTCCGGTTATCATTGGAGCGATTGTGCTTGGTAAAAAGTATGGACTAATTTTGGGAACGGTGTTTGGACTGGGTTCATTAGTCCAAGCGGCAATCCTTCTTGGACCCAACGCCCCTTTTACTAATCCATTGCTTTCAGTTTTGCCACGGATGTTTCTAGGGTACATTAGTGCTGTCTATTTTCAATGGTTTGTAACAAAGTTTCGAAGTAAAAACTTTGCTACGGGACTCACCTTAGGATTGGCGACACT